>NZ_JASCOP010000043.1:0-30710 GCF_029959395.1 Stenotrophomonas sp. PS02300 | reverse complement strand
ACCGTCGCCATCCACCCAACAAGCGCGGAAGAGGCAGTGTTGATGCGCTAAGGCGCATCAACACTGCCTCGGTAGCTACCGACCGTTGGTCGGTAGACATCGGCAGATGCGACAATGCGTTGGATGTCGCACGCGCTCCCCACCTCCTCCCCACGGCTTGCCACCTCCGGCATCCTGCTCGCCGCCGTCGGCGCGGTAGCGGCCTCCGGCAAGGCCGTGATCGTCAAGCTTGCCTATCGCCATGGCGTGGATGCCACCACGCTGCTGGCATTGCGCATGCTCATGGCGTTCCCGTTGTTCGCGCTGCTGGCGGTGTGGTCGGCGCGCCGCGCCACCGCCTTGTCCTGGGCCGACCGGGGCCGGGTGGTGTGGCTGGGCTTCACCGGCTACTACCTTTCCAGCCTGCTCGATTTCCAGGGACTGCAGTACATCAGCGTGACCCTGGAACGGTTGATCCTGTATTTAAACCCCACCCTTGTGCTGCTGATCAGCCTGGTGCTGCTGAAGAAGAAGCCCGGGCGCTGGCAGGTGGCCGCGCTGGTGCTGAGTTATCTCGGCGTGCTGCTTGCCTTCGGCCATGACCTGCAGCTGGAAGGCGGGCGCATCGTGCTGGGCAGTGCGCTGGTGTTCGCCAGCGCGCTCAGCTACGCGCTGTACCTGTTCGGCAGCGGCCAGGTGGTGGCGCGGATCGGCGCGATCCGCCTGACCGCCTATGCCAGCTGCGTGGCCTGCGTGCTGTGCGTGGTGCACTTCGCGGTGCTGCACCCGCTGCCGGTGCTGTTCCAGCAGCCGGCGCCGGTGTACTGGCTGTCGCTGGTCAATGCAACGGTCTGCACGGTGCTCCCGGTGCTGGCGATCATGCTGGCGGTGAAGCGGATCGGCTCGTCGCTGGCCGCGCAGGTGGGTATGCTCGGGCCGGTATCCACCATCGTGATGAGTCTATGGCTGCTCGACGAACCCATGGGCCCCTGGCAGATCCTGGGGACGGCGCTGGTGCTGGTCGGCGTGCTGCTGGTCAGCCGCGTACGCGCGTGAAGAAAGGCGCGCCGCCGGCCGACGACGCAGTGGACGCTGCGGCGCAGGCGCGCGAGCGCATCCTGGCGGTGATCCGGGCCATCCCACCCGGGCAGGTGATGGGCTACGGCCAGGTGGCCGCCAGGGCCGGGCTGCCGGGCCGGGCGCGACTCACCGCACGGGTGCTGGGCATGAACGACGATCCGGACCTGCCCTGGCACCGGGTGCTGCGCTCGGACGGCCGCATCGCCATGCCGGAAGGCTCGCGCGGCTGGCGCGAGCAGAACCAGCGGCTGCGCGCCGAAGGGGTGGTGATGGAGCGTGGCCGGGTCAAGCACATGCCGCGCGGCGGCGATGACCTGGACGCGGCGGTGTGGGGACCGGGCTAGCCCGTTATGATGGGCGCGGTTCCAAAGGATGCCCCCATGTTCCCGCGACTGCCCACCGTCACCAAGGCACTGTTGATCGCCAACATCGTGCTGTTCCTGCTGCAGCAGCCGTTCCTGCTCGGCAACGGCACGTTCGAGCCGTTCATGCTGCAACCGCTGCGCGGTGGCTTCGACCCGTTCTCGCCGGGTGGCAATTTCCAGCCGTGGCAGCTGCTGACCTACGGCTTCCTGCATGGCAGCTTCGGGCACCTGTTCTTCAACATGCTGGCGCTCTTCATGTTTGGCGCGCCGCTGGAGCAGACCTGGGGCGAAAAGCGCTTCCTGACCTACTACCTGGTGTGCGTGGCCGGCGCCGGCCTGTGCCAGCTGGCGGTGGGCGCGATGATCACCGACCCGGCCACCGTGCTGGGCGCGTCCGGTGGCGTGTTCGGCCTGTTGCTGGCCTACGGCATGCTGTTCCCCAACCAGCGCGTGATGCTGTTGTTCCCGCCCATTCCAATGAAGGCCCGTACCTTCGTGATCGTGTTCGGCGTGATGGAACTGGTGCTGGGCGCCACCGGCTGGCAGCCGGGCGTGGCCCACTTCGCCCACCTGGGCGGCATGTTGTTCGGCTGGCTGCTGATCCGTTACTGGCGGGGCCAGCCGCCATTCAACCGGCGCCCACCGGGCGGCCCGAAGCGGCCCAACCACCTGCGCAGCGTGAAGTAGCTGCGCGACGATCGCGCCGCCGCCAGCCTGTACCGGCAGGTGCTGGGCAGTGCCTACGAGGCGCTGCCTGCGCAGGTGCAGGCGCTGCACGACACGCCTGGACAGCACCGCTGGAGCGGTACGGCACAGGTGCGTCGTGGCACCGGGCGGGTGTCACGCCTGGTGGCGGCGGTCATCGGTTTTCCGAAGGCGGGCGCCGATGTACCGGTCACCGTGACCTTTTCGACGGACCACGGCATCGAGCGCTGGACGCGTGATTTTGGCGGACGCCGGTTCACCTCGTGGCAACGGCGCGGGACAGGGCGCAATGAGGCGCTGCTGGTCGAGCGCTTTGGGTTGGTCGAGGTCGCGTTGGCGCTGCTGGTGGAAGGCGATCGATTGATGCTGCTGCCACGCCGCTGGTCCTTGCTGGGCGTGCCGTTGCCCAAGGCGCTGCTGCCCAGGGGCACCACCTTCGAAACCGAAGTGGATGGCCGGTTCGTGTTCAACGTGGAGATCGCCGCACCGGTGGTGGGCTTGATCGTTGCGTATCGCGGATCCCTGCAACCGGCGGGGTAAAAAAAGGGCACCCATTCGGGGCGCCCATCGTTCAATCCATTACCGCGTCGCTCAGCGCCAGACCTTGATCTGGTCGCTGTCCACGCGCTGCATCGGCTGGCCCGGCTTGCAGCTGAAGGTGGCACCGAAGGCCGGCAGGTTGGACAGCGGGGCGTTGGTGCGCCACTTGCCCGGGGCCAGCGTGTCGGAGGTCAGCCGCTGCGCGGCCTCGTTCGGCGACAGCTGCTGCGGCCACAGGGCGGCCCAGGCACGGAAGAAGCCCTGCTGCGTGGCCGGCTTGGCATCCGGCTCGGCCGATCTGTAGGCGGCCCACGCCAGTTCCACGCCGGCCAGGTCGGCCAGGTTCTCTTCGCGGGTCAGTTCGCCGTTGACCTTGGCACCCTTGACGCCGGGGAAGTCCAGGCTGCTGAACTGCGCGGCCACGCGGTTGCCCAGCAGGGTCCAGGCGGTCTTGTCGGCCGGGGTCCACCAGCTGCGCAGCTCGCCCTTGGAATCCACCAGCGAACCCTTGGCGTCGATCGCGCGGGTCAGCTCGTGGGCGACCAGCGCGCCGTAGCTGCCGTACTTGTCGGCGGTGTCGGCCTTGGCATTGAATACCGGGCCCTGCAGCACGGCAGCGGTGACGATCAGGCGGTTCTGCGCGATGTCATAGGCCAGCGCCGGCTGCTGCGGCAGCACGTCCCAGCGGCGGTCGGCATTGCCCTTGCCGATGCGCTTCATTTCTTCGCGGTGGCGCCAGGTGGAGGCGATCAGCATGTTGCCGCCGAAGCTGCCACGGCCCATCGGCTGCACGCTGTAATCCAGGTCGCGCAGCGGGGTGCCGATCTCGATCTTCAGCGCGGCCAGCTTGGCCTGTGCTTCGCTCTTGGCTTCCGGGCTCAGCCAGCTGCTGGCCTTGACCGCCTCGATCTGGGTTTCGCGGACCTTGTCGACGATCACGGCGGCCTGGCGGCGGTCTTCGGCGGACAGGTAGCGCGCGGCATACTCGCGGCCGACCATCGGGCCGGCGGCCACGTTCATCGCATCCAGCACCTGCTCCCAGCGGGCCGGGGCGATGGTTTCGCCACGGATCACGCGGCCGCGGAATTCAAACTCCGCATCGCGGTAGGCCTTGGACAGGTAGGGGGCCATGGCATCGCCCACGCGCCAGCGCAGGTAGGCCTTCCACTGGTCCGGCTTGATCCGGGTGACCATGCCGTCGAGCGCCTTGAACAGCTCCGGGTCGGAGAGCGAGACCAGGTCGTCGTTGACGCCCTGCGCCTTCAGGAACGCATCCAGCTGCAGGTTGCGGAAGCGGCTGTTGAGTTCCTTGGTGGAAATCGGCGCGTAGTTGTTGAACGGGTTGTTGATGCCGGCCAGCGACTGCGCATTGCGCGCCAGCTCGGTTTCCAGCGCGATGACCGCCTGCGATTCGGCCTCCAGCTTGTCGGCCGGGGTGCCGGTCAGGGCCAGGATCTGCTTGACGTAAGCGCGGTAGCGCCCCATCAGCGCCACGGTATCGGCGTCGGTGCGGGTGTAGAAGGCCGGGTCGGGCAGGCCCATGCCGCCCTGCATGAAGTAGCCGATGTGACGGTCCAGCGCCTTCAGGTCCACGTCCGGGGCGAAGTTGAAGGCCACCGGGATGCCGACCTGGTGCAGCGCGGCAATCGAGGCGGGCACATCCTTGGCCTTCTTGATGGCGTTGATGCGGGTCAGCAGCGGCGCGATCGGGGCCGAGCCGTCCGCTTCCACGGCCGCTTCATCCAGGCCGCTGGCCCAGAAGTCGCCCAGCAGCTTCTGCACGTTGCCCTGCGGTGCCTTCATCGCGCCGTCCAGCACCTCGCGCTGCTGCACGCGGGTGCGCTCGGCGAGCTGGCCAATGGCGGTGGTGGCGCCGGTCTGCGGCACCGGGTTGGCTTTCAGCCAGCCGGCATTGGTGGCGTCGTAGAAGTCGCTGCACTGCGCGCTCACGGCGGGCGCACGGCCGGCGGCCTTCTTCTTCGGGGCGGCGGAGGCGTCGGTGACGACCAGGGTGGCCAGGCCCAGGCCGAGGGCGATGGCAAGCGGACGAAGGTTGGGCATGCGAAGCAAATCCGGAAGGATTGAAGACCGGCGCACTATAGCAAGACCCAATGAAAACGCGGCATGCAAACAAAAAGGCCCGGGAAAATCCCGGGCCTTTCTGCATCACGCCAAGGCGTGGACGATCACCAGATGACGACCTGCTTGTCGCCGGCGCGCACCATCGGCGTACCGGGCTTGCACTCGAACGCGGCCGCGAAGGTCGGCAGGTTCGACGGCGCGCCCATGGCACGGAACGCAGCCGGGGCATGCGGGTCGGTGGCCAGGCGGACCTTGGCGTTTTCCGGGGTGTACTTGGTGCGCCACACGGTGGCCCAGTTGAAGAAGAAGCGCTGGTCGCGGCTGAAGCCGTCGACCTTCGGGTCTTCCTTGCCGGCGCTGGCCTTCTGCAGGGCGTCGTAGGCGGTGGCCAGGCCGCCCAGGTCGGCGATGTTCTCGCCGAGGGTCAGCTTGCCGTTGACCGCCTGGTCGCCGACCTTGTAGCCGTCGAACTGGTTCACCAGCTTGCCGGTCAGGCCGCTGAAGTTCTTGGTGTCCGCATCGGTCCACCAGTTCTCGAAGTTGCCGGTCGGCCCGAAACGGCTGCCCTGGTCGTCGTAACCGTGGGTCATTTCGTGGCCGATCACCGCACCGATGCCGCCGTAGTTCAGCGCGTCGTCGGCCTTCGGGTCGAAGAACGGCGGCTGCAGGATGGCGGCCGGGAACACGATCTCGTTCTGCAGCGGGTTGTAGTAGGCGTTGACCGTCTGCGGGGTCATGCCCCACTCGGTCTTGTCCACCGGCTTGCCGATCTTGCCCAGCGCGAACTTGTAGTTGAATGCGTTGGCCGCGCGCACGTTGTCGAAGTAGCTGTCACGGCCGGTGGTCAGGCCGCTCCAGTCGCGCCACTTGTCCGGGTAGCCGATCTTCGGGGTGAAGGTTTCCCACTTGGCGATCGCCTTGGCCTTGGTCTCATCGCTCATCCAGGTCAGGCCCTGGATGCGCTCCTTGAGCGAAGCGGCCAGGTTCTTGACCAGCTCTTCCATCTTGGCCTTGCTCTCGGGCGAGAAGGCGACCTTGACGTACAGCTGGCCGAAGGCTTCGCCGGCATCGTTTTCGATGGTGCCCAGCACGCGCTTCCAGCGCGGTTTCATTTCCTTCTGGCCGTTGAGGGTCTTGCCGTAGAACTCGTAGTTCTCCTGGGCGAAGGTGTCAGCCAGGAACGGCGATGCCGAATCCACGGTGTGGAAGCGCAGGTACGAACGCCACACCGACGGGTCGGTGTCGCCCAGCGCCTTGCTCACTTCCTGGTGGAAGCTCGGGATGGCCAGCGAGAACTTCTCCGGCGCGGCGATGCCCTGCGCTTCGAAGAATTTGCTCCAGCTGAAGTTCGGGGTCAGCTTGTCGGCGTCGGCCACGGTGACCGGGTTGTAGTACAGCGAGACATCGCGCGAGAGCTGTTCGCTGGACTTGGAGGCCTTGGCCAGGCGGGTTTCGAACTTGACCACGTCCGCCGCCTGCTTGGCGGCGTCGGCCGCCGCCACGCCGGACAGTTCCAGCACCTTGGCAACGTGCGCCTGGTACGCCTTGAGCTTGTCGGCGTTCTTGGCGTCGGTGTAGTAGGTGGTGTCCGGCAGGCCCAGGCCGCCCTGGCTGGCGTAGGCCATGTTCATGCTGGAGTTCTTGAAGTCCGCTTCCGGACCGAACCCGAACAGCACGTTCTCGCCCTTGGCGGCGGTGGTGCGCAGGTAGTTGGCGATGGCGTCCTTGTCCTGCAGGCCGTCGATCGCGGCCAGGTCGGCCTTGATCGGCTCGATGCCCTGCGCGTTGATCTTGGCTTCGTCCATGCCGGTGGCCCAGAAGTCGCCGACGATCTTTTCGATGCCGGTCGGGTTCTTCACCGCTGCGACCTGCTCGGCCAGCTGGTGCTGCACGGCGACCGAGCGCTCGTCCAGGATGGTGAAGGCGCCCCAGCTGGTGCGGTCGCCCGGGATTTCATTGGCGGCCAGCCACTTGCTGTTCACGTAATCGCCGAACGCGGTGCAGGCGTCCAGGCTCTTGTCCAGGTCGGACGGGTGGAAGGCGTTGTAGGCCGGCAGCTTGGCTTCGTCGAGCTTGAACTCGGTGGCAGCCGGGGCGGCAGTCGGGGTGGCGGTGGAGGCCGCGCTGTCCGTAGCCGGGGTTTCGTTCTTGCCGCAGCCGACCAGCGCGGCCGAAACGGCCAGGGTCAGCAGAACAATCTTGGGAGTACGAGAGATCACTAGTAAGGCCTCCGGGCCGAAGAATCTTTCAGGAAGGGCCCTTGATGGGGCCGTGGGCCAGACGATACGCCGCTGGCCCGGCCTGCAAGGGTGTCGAAGGTCATGTATACAGCCTGCATGGACACTTCTACGACGCGTGCTTGGGATGCAGTCATCATCGGCGGCGGGCACAACGGCCTGGTCTGCGCGGCCTACCTGGCCCGGGCCGGGCAGCGGGTACTGGTGCTGGAACGGCGGGCGGTGGTGGGCGGGGCGGCGGTCACCGAGGAGTTCCACCCCGGTTTCCGCAACTCGGTGGCCTCTTATACGGTGTCGCTGCTGCAGCCGCGCATCATCCAGGAGTTGGCGCTGGCCGAACACGGGCTGCGCGTGGTGCCACGCCGGATCAACAATTTCCTGCCGCTGGACGGGGATTACCTGTTGGCCGGTGCCGGGCTGACCCGCCCGGAGGTGGCGCGCTTTTCCGCGCGCGATGCCGAGCGCCTGCCGGCCTTCGAGCAGCGCCTGGAAGCCTTCGCCGATGTGCTGCGCGATCTTTCGCTGCAGGCGCCGCCGAACGTGGGCGAAGGCCACTGGCTGACCCAGCTGCCGGCCCTGTGGCAGGCGGGCCAGCTGGGCAGGCGCCTGCATGGCCTGGCGCCGCCGCTGCGCCAGGAACTGCTGGACCTGTTCACCATCTCCGCCTCGGAATACCTGGACCGCTGGTTCGAGAGCGAGCCGATCAAGGCCCTGTTCGGGTTCGACGGCATCGTGGGCAACTACGCCAGCCCCGAGGCGCCCGGCTCGGCGTACGTGCTGCTGCACCACGCCTTCGGCGAGAGCAACGGGGTCAAGGGCGCCTGGGGCCACGCCATCGGCGGGATGGGCGCGATCACCCAGGCAATGGCGCGGTCGGCCATCGCCGCCGGGGTGGAGATCCGTACTGACTGTGGTGTGCGCAGGGTTCTCGTCGAACAAGGTCGCGCGGTGGGGGTGGAAACGCTGCAGGGCGAGCGCATCCGCGCGCGCCGGGTGGTGGCCAACGTCAATCCCAAGCTGCTGTACGAACAGCTGCTGGCGCCCGATGAAGTGCCGCTGGCCACCCGCGAGCGCATGGCTAACTGGCGCTGCGGGTCCGGTACGTTCCGCATGAACGTCGCGCTGTCGGGCCTGCCCTCGTTCTCCGTGCTGCCTGGGGCAGGGGACCACCTCACTGCCGGCATCATCATGGCGCCCACGCTGGCCTACATGAACCGCGCCTACGCCGATGCACGCCAGCACGGCTGGTCGCGCGAACCCATCGTGGAAATGCTGATCCCCAGCACGCTGGACGATTCGCTGGCGCCGCCCGGACAGCACGTGGCCAGCCTGTTCTGCCAGCACGTGGCCCCGGTGCTTTCCGGCGGGCGCAGCTGGGACGACCACCGCGACGAAGTGGCCGATCTGATGATCGCGACGGTGGAGAAGCACGCGCCGGGATTCAGCGCACTGGTGCTGGGCCGGCAGGTGCTGAGTCCGCTGGACCTGGAGCGTACGTTCGGGCTGATCGGCGGCGACATCTTCCACGGCGCGCTCAGCCTCAACCAGCTGTTCAGTGCCCGGCCGATGCTGGGCCAGGCCGACTACCGCGGTGCATTGCCGGGCCTGTATCTGTGCGGTTCGGGCACGCATCCCGGCGGTGGCGTCACCGGCGCGCCCGGGCACAACGCGGCGCAGGCCATCCTGCGCGGGTAAAAAAAAGGCCACCCGAAGGTGGCCGATAATCATGGGAGCACCCGACCGTAGGCCGGGTGCCCTCCAGCGGCGGTTACAGGCCGCCGCCACCACACCCCTTGCTCAGGTAATCATCGATCAGCCGCAGCTGGTCGCCCATGATCGCGCGCGTCCAGGCCGGGCCGTGCGCGTAGTCGGCGATGGCGTGGTACTCCACCGGCTGGCCGGAGCTCTTCGCCTTGGCCACGAACCATTCGGACTGTTCGATCGGCACGGTGCGGTCGCGGTCGCCGTGGTAGACCATCAGCGGGATCTTCATCTCGCCGGCCTTGTCCAGCGGGTTCAGGCCGTCCACCGTCTTGGACTGGGCCTGGCGGAAGAACGGGTTGGTGTAGAACCGCGACCAGATCTTCTTGATGTCCGACACGCCGGCACCGGCAATGGCGCACTTGTACAGCCCGTTCGGGCGTACCGAGGCGGCGAATGCCGAATAGCCGCCGTAGGAGAAGCCGAACATGGCGATGTGGCCGGGCTGGGCGATCTTCTGGTCGATCATCCACTTGGCGCCATCATCCTTGTCGTCCTGCATCTTCTGGCCCCACTCGGCATCGCCGGCCATCCACAGCTTGCGGCTCCAGTCAGCCGAGCCGCGGAACTGCGGGCGCAGCACCGCCATGCAGCGCGACGCCATCAGCGGCACCCACATGGAACCGTCGAAGTCCATGCCGTCGCGCGCCCACGGGCCGCCGTGCGGGTGGACAACGGCCTTCCACGGACCGGCGCCGCACAGCTCGGTGTTCGGGGTGGTCAGGAAGGCGGGAATGTCCAGGCCGTCGCGGGCCTTGTAATAGACCAGCCGGGTCGTGCCCAGCGCGGCCGGGTCGATCTGCGGGTAGGACTTGGCCAGCTCGGTCAGCTGGCCGTTGTTGAACAGGTAGTAGGCCGGCGGGTCGGACGGGCCGGACACCACCACCAGGAACGTCTTCAGGTTGGCGCTGTAGTCCAGCAGGCGGATCGACTTGCCCCCGTCGAGCTGGGTGGTGGCGCGCTGGCCGGTGCCCGGATCGACCAGGGTGACCTCGCTGGCCTGGATGCCCAGGGCCTGGCGCAGGCCCTGTTCCAGCGCCTTGAAGGTCGGGTCGGTCCACTGGATCTCGTTCTCGCGCGGGCCGCTGTAGCCCACGCCGAGCAGCGCGCCGAACGGGACGCCTTCAACATTCTTGTAGCGGTTCATCACCACGCTGCCGGCGTTGAAGAACTTGTGCTCGAAGAGCACTTCCTTCTGCTTGCGCGCGGCGATGTCGTATTCGTAGATGACCGTCTTGTCGCGGCCCACGTTGCTCTGGATGAACGCGATGTTCGGGTCGTCGGCGAAGCCGACCACCTGGTTGATGTCGCGATCCTTCACGTGCGAACGGAAGTGCTCTTCCCACGAACCGGTGGCCGGGTTGCGGAATTCGGTGGCGATGTACGCGCCGGTCCCGTCCACGTCCTGGCGCAGGCGCGCGCGCAGTTCGCTGTTGAGGTCGGTGACATAACCGGCCACGCGCTCTTCGGTTTTCTGGATGCGCTGGGAGGTGAAGCTGCGCAGGTTGACCTTGTACACGTCACCGGAATTGCTGCCCGAGCCGTTGACCACCAGGATGTGGTCCGGATCGTTGGGAAGGGTATCGAGCACGGTGGAGTTGGACAGGGCCTGCTCGAGCTCTTCATTGCGGCTGGTGGCGCGGGCCGGGGTGATCGGCTCCTTCCACTGCTTGCCTTCGATGTCGGTGATGAAGAACTTGCTGATGAAGGTCTTGTTGACCCGGTCGGTACGCAGGTCGTAGGGCTGCCACAGGGTGACGGCCAACAGGCCGTTCTTGATGAAGCTCACGCCCTGGAACTTCATGCGGCCGGCACCGATCACGGTGGGCGCCTTGTCCAGGGCATTGGTTTCCCAGACCACGATGACGCGCTCTTCGCCATTGGCGCGCAGGCCGGCGATGTGCTTGCCATCGGGAGAGAGTGAAAGGCTGGAAATGGCCGGGAAGGCGGCCATCTGCTCGATGGTCGGTGCCACCGGCTTGGCGTGCAGGAGTGAGGAAGCACTGGCCAGGGCGGCCAGCAGAAGAATCCGTTTCATTGATGACCTCTGTTCATGGAGCGGGCCGACCACCGGTTTACCAGGGCCGGAAACGAGACCGCCGCCCCGAAGGGCGGCGGCTCGCGAAGCGGGATCAGAACGAGTAGGTGACGTTCAGGAAGTACTGGCGACCCCAGTAATCAAAGCCGCTGTACAGCAACGCATTGCCGACGGTGTTGTACACACCCTGGGAAATGGTCGGCGGTTCCTTGTCCGCCAGGTTGCGCACGCCGCCGGTGACCGACCACTTGTCCGCGTCGTACTGCACCGAGAACGACTGCAGGAAGTAGTTCGGGGTGTAGATCTTGTACGGCGAGGTCGCCGGGTCGAACAGGCCCGGGTTGTTGGCCTCGTAGTAGGCGTAGCTGTCCATCTTGTCGGTCCAGTCGATACCGTAGCGGACCTGCCATTCCTTCCACTTGTACGCCAGGTCCATCGTGGCGGTGTTCTTCGGGTTGCGCAGCATGCCCGCGTAGTTCACCAGCGGATCGTCCGGGAAGATCTTGCTGGACTGTTCGATGTAGTGGGTGAACTGGGTGGTGGTGCGGAATTCGCCCGGCCCGATGTCGCGGACATAACGCAGGGTGAAGTCCAGGCCGCGCACCTTGTCGGTGGACACGTTGATGAAGCCGTTGGTGACGGTCAGCGCGTTGGTCAGCGGGTTGCGGTCGACCAGGCGGCACAGGCCGTTGCCGGCGGTGAAGTCGGCGGTGGAGCTGCCGTAGCACGCGGCCAGGATGCCGGCGCCGCCAGCGTCCTGCACGCCGTTCTCGACCTTGATGTCGAAGTAATCGACAGCGAAGGACAGGTCACCGAAGCCACTGCCGAACTCCGGCTGCAGCACCATGCCGAGGGTCTTGGCGGTGGACGTTTCCGCCTTCAGGCCAGTTTCCGCACCACCCTGGGTGATCACGGTCACGCCCGAGGTGGCGGTGAAGTCGGTCGGCAGGCCCAGCGAGGCGCAGTTCTGGTAGCGCAGCGAGGACGGATCACGATCGCCGTATTCGTTGCAGGGATCGGAGGTGCTGCCCAAGAAGCCGGTGGTGCCGCCCAGGAACTGTTCGTACAGCGCCGGGGCGCGGTAGGAAGTGCCGTAGGACGCGCGGAACGACAGCCACTTCACCGGGGTCCACAGGCCGCCGATCTTGTAGGTCTCATCCGAACCGTAGGACTTGTAATCGGTGTAGCGGCCGGACAGGTTGACCGTCAGCTCTTCGGCGGCGGTGACGCCCGACAGCAGCGGCAGTTCCAGTTCGCCGTAGGCTTCGATCACCGAGTCGCTGCCGCGGGTCGGGGCGGCCGAGGTCAGGTTGAACAGGTCGCCGTCGACCGAGTACTGCGACGGGCTGTCGTCGATCTTGGCCTTGCGGTACTCCACGCCGAACGCACCGGCGGCGGTGCCCTGCGGCATGTCGAACAGCGGGCCGTTGACGTTGAAGTTGACCGTGTCTTCCTTGTACTTGGTGTTGCCGGTGACCGGCACGAACACCCAGTTCTTCCAGTCAGACGGCAGGTTGCCACCAATGGTGTTGGTGTTCAGCGCCGGGGCCGCGATGCAGCCGTTGGACGGGTCGACGCACGAGAAGCCGCCGGCACCGTTGGACACCACGTTCAGGCTCTGCGCCAGGCGGCTGGTCAGGAAGCTCTGGAAGGTGTAATCGGCGTTGTTGTCCGAATGCATCACGTTGAAGTCGTACTTCCACTCCGAGCCCAGGTTGCCACGCAGGCCGGCGTTGAAGCGGTAGTAGTCGACGTTCTGCTTGCTCTGGTCATTGCCGAAGCCGATGAAGGCGCGCACGCCCATGGGCTGGCCATTGGTCAGGTTGGTCGCCGGGCCGGCGACGCTGTCGGCCAGGTTGGCCGGGATCAGCGGGCTGCCCACGGCGTAGTCCAGCGACAGCTGGCGGTAGCCGGTCTGGGTGGACTTGCGCTTGTTGCCCAGGAACTCGTAGTACAGCTCGGCATCACCCAGCACGCCGATGTCCACGCCGCCCTGGAAGAACAGGGTGTGGGTCTTGGCCGGCGAGATCAGCGACTGGTTCAGCATCGCGTCGTCGAAGGTATCGCGCGAGTAGGTGCTCACGCCTTCGAAACCGACCAGGCCGGTGGTGACGGCCGCATTCGGGCGCCAGCGGTTGAAGCGGGTGCCACTGGTACCCGGAGCGGCAACGCCGGCGCGGGTGTTGGTGCCGATGGTGTTGATGGTGACGCCGCCGGCATCCAGCGTGTAGCACTTGGACTTGCCGGTCAGCGGGTCGATGAAGTCGCCGCTGCCCCAGTAGTCGCCCACGTCGGTGTCGCGGTACTTGTCGGTGGCGCAACGGGTCCAGTCGCGGTCGCGCAGGCTCAGGTCGTTACGGGTGTAGTACTCGTACGAACCGGAGAAGTGCGAACGCTCGCCGGTGGTGCCGAACATGATCGAGTAACGGCGCTGGTCGCCGCCACCGCCGTCGGTGGCGTTGTGCTGCGCTTCGAACGAAACGCCATCGACCTTGGTCTTGGTGATGATGTTGATGACGCCGGCCACCGCGTCGGAGCCGTAGATCGACGACGCGCCGTCCTTCAGGATTTCGATGCGGTCCACGATCGCGTTCGGCAGCACGTTGAGGTCGGCCGAGCCGACCGCGCCACGCGAACCGGCCGGCGCCACGCGGCGGCCGTTCAGCAGGATCAGGGTACGGGTCGGGCCGAGGCCGCGCAGACCCAGGGTATTGGCACCCGGGCCGCCGTCGGTGACGTAGCCGCCGTACGCATTGTTGATCTGCGAAGCGCCGGCGGTGACCGCGGTGCTCTGCAGGATGTCGGTGGTGGAGTTGAAGCCGGCCAGGGTCGATTCCTGGCGGGTCACGACCTGCACCGGCGACACCGAGTTGAAGGTGTCCTTGCTGATGCGCGAACCGGTCACGGTCACGGTGTCGAAGTTCGTGGTGGTCTTGGCCTTGGCGGCGGCTTCTTCAGCCGTCTCGGTCGCCGTGCTGTCCTGTGCGAACACCGGTGCCGAAGCCGCGAACACCATCGCGGTGGCCAGGGCGAAGCTCAGCGGATTACGGCTGAGCGACTTGCGATTCATCATGTGTGGATCCCCTTGGAACGATCGATTGCGTCAAACACCGGTGACATGGACCAGCAGGCGTCTCCGTGTGCCCTCGGATCAGGTCTTGGCAGTGACTGCCCCCTGTTCACCAGCTTCACGAGCTGATGATTCGAGGTTAACACGGCCTTAACGCGCGCTGTCAACTGTTCATCAAGAGGTCATAAAGACAAGATAGGCAAAGGCGAGCTTTCGTTCTCATTTGCGCGACAAGATATTGAAAAATATAGGCTTCATAATGGTTTTCGATGAAACCATTTCCTCCGTACTGTGACGGATGCACGGTTCATTCTTTGGCCGCATCGCACCACGGAATCCGTTCCTGACCTGTCGATGACGTCAAAATCGCCTCCGGGACAGCATCAGGACAGGGCAGGACAACGGCAGGGCGACGCAGGCGCGCCCTGTATAGTGGCGGGCTGTCCCGTTCGGCTTTTCCGGAGTTCCCGCAGTGAGTGCCAGCCCGTCTCGACGTCCCCATGCCAGCCAGGTGCAGAAGGGCCTGACCCTTCATCCGCGCGTCCGCAACGTGATCGCGGTCGGGTCGGGCAAGGGCGGGGTGGGCAAATCCACCACGGCGGTGAACCTGGCCGTGGCGCTGGCCCGCCTGGGCGCCCGGGTCGGGCTGCTGGATGCCGACATCTACGGCCCCAGCGTGCCGATGATGCTCGGCCTGAGTGGCCGCCCGGAAAGCCCGGACAACAAATCGATCGAACCGCTGCGCGCATTCGGCGTGGAAACCATGTCGATCGGTTACCTGATCGAAGACGAGACGCCGATGATCTGGCGCGGTCCGATGGCCACCTCGGCCATGACCCAGTTCTTCAACGACACCCTCTGGGATGACCTGGATTACCTGCTGATCGACCTGCCGCCGGGCACCGGTGACATCCAGCTGACCCTGACCCAGAAGATTCCGCTGGCCGGCGCGGTGATCGTGACCACCCCGCAGGACATCGCCACGCTGGATGCGAAGAAGGCGCTGAAGATGTTCGAGAAGGTCGAGGTGCCGGTGCTGGGCATTGTCGAGAACATGGCCGTGCACACCTGCAGCAACTGCGGCCACATCGAACACCTGTTCGGCGATGGCGGTGGCGAACGCATGGCCGCGCAGTACGGGGTGCCGCTGCTGGGCTCGCTGCCGCTGGATATCGGCATCCGCGAGCAGGGCGACGCCGGCACCCCGATCACCGCCGCCGCCCCGGAATCGCCGGCCGCGCAGGCTTACCTGCGTGCCGCCGAACGGCTGGTGGAGGAAGTGGCCAAGCGCCCGCGCGCCAGCATTCCGATCCTGTCTTCGCTGCTCTGATCGCTTTAGAATCGCCCATTCCCGCACCCAGGACCGCCCATGAGCATCAAGAGTGACCGTTGGATCCGCCGCATGTCCGAGCAGCAGGCCATGATCGAGCCGTTCGAAGCCGGCCAGGTCAAGCAGGCCAACGGCCAGCGCATCGTCAGCTACGGCACTTCCAGCTACGGTTACGACGTGCGCTGCTCGCGCGAGTTCAAGGTGTTCACCAACATCAACTCCACCATCGTCGACCCCAAGCACTTCGACCCGGGCAGCTTCGTGGACATCGTGGGCGATGAGTGCATCATCCCGCCCAACAGCTTCGCGCTGGCGCGCACGGTGGAGTATTTCCGCATTCCGCGCGACACCCTGGTGGTGTGCCTGGGCAAGAGCACCTACGCGCGCTGCGGCATCATCGTCAACGTGACCCCGCTGGAACCGGAGTGGGAAGGCCACGTGACCCTGGAATTCAGCAACACCACGCCGCTGCCGGCGCGCATCTACGCCAACGAAGGCGTGGCCCAGATGCTGTTCTTCCAGGCTGACAGCGACGACATCTGCGAGACCTCGTACAAGGATCGCGGCGGCAAGTACCAGGGCCAGACCGGAGTCACCCTGCCGCGCACCTGAGCGGCCGGACACATGAAAAAAAGCGCGGATCGCTCCGCGCTTTTTTTTTGGGTTATTTCCCGCGTCCGAACAGCAACCCGATTCCCACTGCCACCAGGATCACCGGCCACCAGGTAAGGATCAGGCGACCCAGGTTCATGTTGGTCCAGCCCAGGTTGCTGGCCAGCAGGAACAGGCCGACGAGGATCAGGACGATGGCGGCGACAAGGTTGGAGCGCATCAGGGGCAGGGTCCGCTTAGGGCTGGGGCGAATATCCTAGCCGTTCCTTCCACATCGCGACACGCTCCTGCAGCACGGCCTCGTCGAACGGGTGGGCCTGGCCATGGCCCCACACCGGTGCCGGCCACGCCGGATCGCCGACATGCCGGCCGACCACGTGGAAGTGCAGCTGCGGCACGATGTTGCCCAGCGTGGCGAAGTTGATCTTCTGGACCCCGTCGGTGCCCTTGAGCGCCCGGCAGCATCGGTTCAATTCGGTGCGCAGCTGGTCCTGCTGGTGGCCGTCCAGCTCCAGCCATTCAGTGATGCCGGTCACGCGCGGCACCAGCACCAGCCACGGGTAACGTTCGTCGTTCATCAACCGCACTTGCGACAACGGGCCTTGGTCCACCAGCACACTGTTGGCGGCCAGGCGTGAATCCAGTTCGAAATCGCTCATCCAAGATGCTCCGCAAAGAAGGCAAGGGTGCGTTTCAGCGCCAGCTCGGCGCTGTCTGGATCATACGCATGTCCGACGCTGCGGTTAAAGGCGTGGTCGGCCGGGTAGACGAAGGTTTCCATCTTGGGCATTTTTTTCCGATGCGCCTCGATGGCCTCCGGCGGGATGCTCTTGTCCTGCGCGCCGAAGTGGAACATGACCGGCGCCTTGGGCGTCTCATCCAGGAACTGGACGTTGCGCGCGCCGTAGTAGCTCACCGACGGCAGGCCCAGGCGCAGCGCCGAGAGCAGGGCGATGCTGCCGCCCCAGCAGTAGCCCACGGTGCCGACCTTGCCGGCCGGCGCCAGCCGTGAGGCTGCGGCGCGGACCACTTCCAGTGCCTTTTCCACGCCCAGCGCATTCACATGCTCCAGGCCCTGCTTCACCCCGTCCGGGTCGTAGGGCAGGGCGTCGGGATCGGCCTCGGTGCCATCGATCAGGTCGAAGAAGGACGGTGCCAGGACCGCGTAACCCTGCGCGGCAAAGCCCTCGGCCACCTCGCGGATGTGCGCGTTGGTGCCGAAGATCTCCTGGATGACCACCAGGCCCCCGCGCGGCTTGCCGTCCGGCGTGGCCTGCCAGGCCCGGACCGGACCGTGATGCGTATCAAGCGTGACCCACTCACCCATTGCCAGACTCCTGTTGGTTCAGGCGTTCATTATCGGCGCGCTGCAGGTTAGCGGGGTGTCGCGGGCATGCCGGGATTGGCGGTTGGCGTTGCCGGAGCAGCCGATGCATTCAGGGCCCGGGCCACAACGCCGGTATACTTGCCGCCGTTTCCGGCCCCAGGTCCCCGCGTCATTCCGGCGTGGGCCCAGGCCCCCAGAGTCCCGCGATCCATGTCCCAGCTGAACCCCAAAGTCGGCTTCGTCAGTCTTGGCTGCCCGAAGGCCCTTGTCGATTCCGAGCGCATCCTCACCCAGCTGCGGGCAGAGGGCTACGACATCGTTCCCTCCTACGATTCGGCCGACGTGGTGGTGGTCAACACCTGCGGCTTCATCGATTCGGCGGTGACCGAGTCATTGGACGCGATCGGTGAGGCGATGAACGCCAACGGCAAGGTGATCGTCACCGGCTGCCTGGGCAAGCGCCCGGAAGAAATCCGCAAGGCGTACCCGGACGTGCTGGCGGTGTCCGGCCCGCAGGACTACACCAGCGTGATGGAGGCGGTGCACGCCGCGTTGCCGCCCAAGCATGACCCGTTCGTTGACCTGGTCCCGGACTACGGCATCAAGCTGACCCCGCGCCACTACGCCTACCTGAAGATTTCCGAAGGCTGCAACCACCATTGCAGCTTCTGCATCATTCCCTCGATGCGCGGCAAGCTGGTCTCGCGCCCGGTCGATGAAGTGCTGCGCGAAGCCGAGCGGCTGGTGCGCGGCGGCGTGAAGGAACTGCTGGTGGTGTCGCAGGACACCTCGGCCTACGGCGTGGACGTCAAGTACGCCGAGCGCATGTGGCGCGACAAGGCCTACCAGACCCGCATGAAGTCGCTGTGCGAAGGCCTGTCCGAGCTCGATGCCTGGACCCGCATGCACTACGTGTACCCGTACCCGCACGTGGACGACGTGGTGCCGCTGATGGCCGAAAACCGGATCCTGCCGTACCTGGACATTCCGTTCCAGCACGCCAGCCCGCGCATCCTCAAGCTGATGAAGCGGCCCGGTGCGGTCGACAAGACCCTGGAGCGCGTGCAGCGCTGGCGCCAGCTGTGCCCGGACATCACCGTGCGCTCGACCTTCATCGTCGGCTTCCCGGGCGAGACCGAGGCCGAGTTCGAAGAACTGCTGTCGTTCCTGGATGAGGCGCAGCTGGATCGCGTGGGCGCGTTCGCGTATTCGCCGGTCACCGGCGCCACCGCCAACGACCTGCCCGGCGCGGTTCCTGAAGAAGTGAAACAGGAGCGACTGGCGCGCTTCATGGCCCGCCAGGCCGGGATTTCCGCTGCGCGCCTGGAAGCCAAGATCGGCACGGTGCAGCAGTGCCTGGTCGATGCGATCGAAGACGGCATCGCCGTGGCCCGTTCCAAGGCCGACGCGCCGGAGATCGACGGCCTGGTGCATATCCAGAACGCCGATGAAGCCAGGCTTCGCGTCGGCCAGTTCGTGGACGTGGAAATCACCGAGAGCGACGACCACGACCTCTACGGCGACGCGTTGATCGACGAGAGCGCGGCGAAGAAGCTGCTCGACCTCAAGGTGCTGTGACCGGCGCGGCCGCCCCGGGGGCGGTCGGCCGCCGGCGTTTCATCGCGCCGGCGCGCGCGGACGTGGATCGGGCGTGCTTCGCCCATCCGCTGTTTGCTGCGTTCGGGGCGTACCAGGACCTGATGGTGGCTGCAGCGTGGCCGGAGATCGGCGCGCTGGACCAGCGCCTGGGCGTGGCCGGCAGACAGCTGGTCGAACAGGACGATGCGCTGCTGGCCGATGGCCTGCACTACGAGCGGCGCATCGCATGCGGCCAGATCGCCACGCGTCCGTGCAACTGGCATGACCTGTTCAATGCCCTGGTGTGGGCGCGCTACCAGGCAGTGAAGGGCGCGCTCAATGCACGCCAATGCCAGGACATCGAGCGCAACCCACCGGGCCAGCGCACCCGCGCACAGGCCGCATTGACCCAGTTCGACGAAACCGGGCTGATCGTGCGTGTGCGCGATGCGTCGCTGCTGCAGGCATGGGACCAGCACGACTGGAGTGCGCTGTTCGTACAGGGCGCGGCGCAGTGGCGCGACGGCGACATCGCCGTATCCGCTGTGTTCGGGCACGCGTTGATGGAGCAGGCGTTGTTGCCGACGCGGTTACTGGTGGGCAAATGCCTGGTGGTGCAGGGCGACGATGACGCGCAGGCGGTTGCGCAGGCAGCGCAGGCGATCGCGCGTGCCAGCGTGCTCAATGACCCTCTGGAGCTGCGCCCACTGCCGTTGATGGGCATTCCAGGCTGGCATGTCGACCAGGACGAGGCGTTTTACCAGCAGGTGGAGTATTTCCGTCCAGCCCGAGCGGGCAGGCAGTATCCGGCCCCCACCCGGTAACGCATTACAAGGAACGGCGCAACTGTCTCACTTGGCCGGATACTCCACCGCCAGGATCGCAAACCCGGTCCGCCCGCTCGGCAGCTCCACCTCGAACTCATCGTCCACGCGCTTCTTCAACAACGCGCGCGCCAGTGGTGAATCGATGCTGATCCACCCGGCACCCGCATCGGTCTCGTCCGGCCCCACGATGCGATACCGGCTGACATCGCCGCTGTCCACGTTCTCCAGCTCCACCCACGCGCCGAAAAACACCGCCTGCGGGTCGGTCGGCACGGTATCCACCACCCGCAGCGACTCCAGCCGCTTGGTCAGGTAGCGCACCCTTCGGTCGATCTCGCCCAGCTGCTTCTTGCGGTAGGTGTACTCGGCATTCTCCGAACGATCGCCTTCCGCCGCCGCCGCCGCCAACGCCTTGACCACTTCCGGACGGCGGACACGCCACAGATCGTCGAGCTCGTTCTTCAACCGCTGGTGGCCCTGTGCGGTGATCAGGGCCGTGCTTTTTTCCGCAGGGGGACGCCAACGCGACATCGGTCAGCGCTTGCCGCCGAAGATGCCGCCCAGTATGCCGCGCACGATCTGGTTGCCCAGCTTGGTGCCCATGGTGCGGGTGGTCTGCTTGGCCATCGTCTCGATCATGCCCTGGCGGCGCTTGGTGCCGAAGATGGCATCCTTGATCGACTGCCCGAACCCGCCTTCCTGCTGCTCATCCTGTTCGCGGGTACGCGCCTTCGGTGCATCCGGCTGTTCCACCGCCTTGGCCGCGCGCTGGGCCAGCAGCTCGGCCGCCGATTCGCGGTTCACCGCCGTGTCGTAGCGGCTGCCGACCGGGCTGCCGGCACGCACCTGCGCCCGCTCGGCTTCGGTGATCGCGCCCATCCGGCAGCGCGGCGGGGCGATCTGGGTCTGCTGCACGGGCGAGGGAATGCCCTTGTCCTGCAGCGTAGACACCAGCGCCTCACCGGTGCCGAGCTGGGAGAGGGCCGCCACCACGTCCAGCTTGGGGTTGGGCACGAAGGTTTCGGCGGCGATCTTCACCGCCTTCTGGTCGCGCGGGGTGAACGCGCGCAGCGCGTGCTGCACGCGGTTGCCCAGCTGGCCCAGGATGTTGGCCGGCACGTCGTCCGGGAACTGCGAGCAGAAGTACACGCCCACGCCCTTGGAGCGGATCAGCCGCACCACCTGCTCGATGCGCTGGACCAGCGCGGCCGGCGCATCGTCGAACAGCAGGTGTGCCTCGTCGAAGATGAAGACCAGCTTGGGCTTGTCCAGGTCGCCCACCTCGGGCAGCGTCTCGAACAGTTCGGACAGCAGCCACAGCAGGAAGGTCGAGTACAGGCGCGGCTTGAGCACCAGCTGGTCCGCGGCCAGGATGCCGATCACGCCGCGGCCGTCGTGGTTGACCCGCATCAGGTCGGCCAGCTCCAGCGCCGGCTCGCCGAAGAACGACTCGCCGCCGTCCTGCGACAGCCGCAGCAGCGAACGCTGGATCGCCGCCACGGTCTGCGCGCTGACCAGGCCGTATTCGGTGGAGATGTCCTTGCGTTCGTCGGCCACCAGGCCGAGCAGGGCGCGCAGGTCGTCCAGGTCGAGCAGGAGCAGGCCACGGTCGTCGGCCAGCTTGAACACGATGTCCAGCACGCCCGACTGGGTGTCGTTGAGCTCCAGGATGCGCGCCAGCAGGGTCGGGCCCATTTCGCTCACGGTGGTGCGCACCGGGTGGCCCAGCTTGCCGTACAGGTCCCAGAAGATCGTGGGGCTGCCGGACGGCGCGTAGTCGGCCACGCCGATGTCCTTCGCGCGCTGCAGCAGGGCCTCGGTGCCCGTGCCGGGCACGGCCAGGCCGGAGACGTCGCCCTTCACGTCGGCCAGGAACACCGGCACGCCGATGCGCGAGAAGCCCTCGGCCAGGGTCATCAGGGTCACGGTCTTGCCCGTGCCCGTCGCCCCGGCCACCAGGCCATGGCGGTTGCCCAGTTTCGGTTGCAGGGTGACGGGGACATCGTCGGTGATGCCTTTGCCGAGCAGGATAGGATCCATGGTCAACTCGCTCTGTGGACGGGCTATGTGAATGGGCAGGATTCTAAACGTCGGCGGGTATCGGCCAGCTGACCGGGTTGCCCCGATGCGAGTGGCACGGCTACTCTGCCCTGTCTTTCGCCCACAGTGCCAAAAATGCCCGTTCCTGTCCTGTTTGCCCGTGGTTGGCCGTTGTTGGCGCTCGCTTCCCTGCTGTCGTTCGTGCCCGAGGCCCACGCCCAGCGGGTCTCCGCCCGCGACAAGGTCAAGGTCGAGGCCCTGGAGCAGCGCATGGCCGCGGCTGAAAAGCGCTATGCCGATGCGCTGGTGCTGGTCAACAACGCCGACCCCAAGGGCAAGAACGAAGGCGATGCCGCGCTGGAGGACATGGAGGACGTGATCAGCGCCTGCATTGCCCAGAAGGGCTGCCAGGTCAGCAACCTGCTGGTGACCTACAAGCGCCTGCTGAAGAACAACGCCGATGCGCGCGATGGTGACGACAGCGACGCGATCGCCGTCGATGGCGGCCTGCTGGAAGCCGACCCGGACCATGTGGGCCCGCTGACCGCCGACGTGCCCGAGGCCTCGCGCGCCGCCGCGCTGCTCAACGACAAGCGCCATGCCTTCGACAGCATGGTCGAGTACAACCCGGCCGTGCAGGCCGGCATCCGCCGCTGGCTGACCGACATGCGCCCGGCGTTGATGAACACCTACGAGAACTACCAGAGCCTGCGCGCGGTGATGTGGCCGGAGTGGGAAAAGCGTGGCCTGCCCGAGGCGCTGCTGTTCGGGATCATGGCCAAGGAGTCCAATGGCCGCGTGCATGCCTCCTCGCGCGCCGGCGCCGCCGGGCTGATGCAGTTCATGCCGGCCACCGGCCGCCGCTTCGGGCTGGGCCCGGACGGCACCGGCTTCGACACCCGCTTCGACGCGCGCAGCGCCGCTGAAGCCAGTGCCAGCTACCTCAACGAGCGCATGCGCGAGCTCAACAACAACGTGGAGCTGTCGCTGGCCGGCTACAACGGTGGCGAAGGCCGTGCCGGGCGGGTGTATCGCCAGAACATGGGGCAGAGCTTCTGGGTGGACAGCGTCTACAACCAGTTCCCGGCCGAAACCAAGGACTACGTGCCGATGGTGATCGCCGCGGCGTGGATCTACCTGCACCCGCAGCAGTACGGCGTGGACTTCCCCAAGGTCAGTGCGCAGCCGGCCACGATCCGCCTAGCCAAGTCCACCACCATCTATGAGCTGACCATCTGCCTGGGCAGCACTGGCACGCGCGACGGCTACATGCGCGCGCTGCGCAACCTCAACCCGCGCTATGAGGCCGACGGCTGGATCCCGGCCGGTACCCTCATCAACGCCACCACCCGCATTGCCGGGCTGTACAACCGTTACTGTGTCAGCGGCCCGCGCGCGGACCTGGCGCGCACGCTGATCACCGCCGATCTCAACGCGGCCATCGTGCGCCCGACCGCGGCCAGCTACACCGGCAACGTGGCGGTGGGCAGCGTGGTGCCGGTGGCCGGCCTGCAGGCCAGCACGCCGGTGGCGACGGCGCCGGCCGCCCCGGTGGCGGTGCCTGCGCCCAAGCCGAAGGCCAAGCCGGTGCGCAGCCACAAGGTGGGCAAGGGTGAGACCCTGGGCCGGATCGCCGACAAATTCAATTGCGATGTGCGCGAACTGGCGAAGGCCAACGGGCTCAAGGCCCCGGCCTATGCATTGCGGCAGGGCCAGTCGATCAAGCTGCAGGGCTGCGGTAAATAACTTCCGAGGAACACTGATGGATATCACCGCAATCAACGAGATGTTCGCCAACATCCGTGAGAACACCGACTGGGACCTCAATGGCAACCTGGTGTGGGGCTACTTCTTCGTCAACACCACGCCGGAGCCGCTGCACGGGCTGGCCAAGGTGCTGGAGGGGGCGGGTTACACCGTGGTCGAGGTGTTCGAGCCTGAGCTGGAAGAGGATGAAGCGCCGTACCACGTGCTGCACGTGGAGCGGGTGGAAACCCACAGCGCGGCCTCGCTGGACGTACGCAACCAGGAGCTGCAGGCGCTGGCTGAAGCCAACGGAGTTGAGGATTACGACGGGATGGATGTAGGGCCCGTCGAGTTCGCGCACGGCGCGGGCAACGCTTGAAAAAAACGCCCCGCAGATGCGGGGCGTTTTTCATTCATCAACGAAGGGTCGCCAATGCCTGGCCGAGCTGGACGGCATGTTCGGCATCCAGGTGCGGGGCGAAATCGGCCACGCCCGGCGGCAGCAGCACGATCACCGTCGAGCCGTAATTGAAGCGCGCCATTTCGGCGAAACGCTCCAGGGTGATGCCCTTGCCGCGGTAATCCTTGCGGGTGATGGTGTCGCCATAGGCCGGGATCTCTTCGCCGCCCCATACCGTTTCCACGCCCGACACCAGCAGCGCGCCCACCATCACCTGCACCATCGGGCCGAAGTCGGTATCGAAGTGGCACACCAGCCGCTCGTTGCGGGCGAACAGCCCCGGCACCTTGTTCACCGCCGCCGGGCCCACGCTGAACAGGCGGCCCGGCACGTGCACGGTCTCGCGCAGCGTACCGGTCCACGGCATGTGCACGCGGTGGTAGTCCTTCGGTGACAGGTACACGGTGGCGAACAGACCGTGGTGGAACACCTCAGCATCGGCCGCATCGCCCAGCAGCTCCGCAGCGGTGAACGACTGGCCCTTGGCCTGGAAGATGCGGCCGTCCTCGATGGCGCCCAGCTGGCTGATCCGGCCGTCGGCCGGCATCACCAGGGTACGGGCGCCGGCATCGGGCACGCGCGCGCCCGGCTTGAGCGCGCGGGTGAAGAACTGGTTGAAGGTGGGGTAGCTGCGCGGGTCCGGGTTGGCCGCTTCGGCCAGGTTCACCCCGAACTTTTCGGTCACAGTGTCGATCAGCCAGCGCGAGATCCGCGGGTTGCTGGAATACGCCAGGCGCCGCGCCATCGACGACAGCAGGCGGTGGGGCAGGGCGTAGCTCAGCGTGGTGGTCAGGCTCATGGGGCGGATTTCTCGGTCAACAGGTTCAGGTCGCGGGCAATGGCCTGCGGGTTGAAAGGGGGGCGGATCAGGCCGGCCAGCTTGCCGTCCGGGTCCAGCACGGCCAGGCTGGCCGAGTGTTCCAGCGTGTAATCCTGGGGGTTCTCATCGAAGCCCTTGCCCGGCACCTTCTGGAACACGAAGCCCAGCGCGGTGGCAAAGCGCTCCAGCGAGGGCACGTCGGCGGTGGCGGCCAGGGTGTCCTTGTGGAAGGCGTGCACGTATTCGCCCAGCCGTGCCGGGGTGTCGCGCTCGGGGTCCACCGAGACGAACACCAGGCGCGGGCGCAGGCTCTCGGGCAGGGTTTCCCACTGCTTCTGGGCCTGGGCCAGGTCGGCCAGGGTGGTCGGGCAGATGTCGGGGCAGGACAGGAAGCCCAGGAACACCAGGGTCCAGTGGCCCTTGAGCTCGCCGGGAATCAGCCGGGTGCCGTCGGACTGGCCCAGGTTGAAGTCCGGCAGCGGGCGCGGCTGCGGGTAGAAGGTGATCGATTCAGTGGCCGGGCGGTTGCCGGCCGGCGTTGGCGCGAACACCTTCTGGGCAACGACCAGGCCGAGCCCGGCGGCCAGCGCGATGAGCAGGATGATGCCGACATTGCGATTGAACATGAAAGGCCCGTACCCGAAGGGGCCTCCATGATAGGGGATGGGGGGCGGCGGTTTCCGTTTCCGCTGCAACGGATGCCGTGCTGCGCCGCAGCGCCTATAATCTGGGGCCACTTTGTCTGTTGCCTTGCCATGACTGCCGAAACGGCCGCCGAACTCCACACGATCATCGACCTGATCCGCTACGGCACCAGCCGTTTCAACGCCGCCGGGCTGACCTTCGGGCACAGCTACGACAACGCCCTGGACGAGGCCACCCAGCTGGTCCTGCACGCGCTGCACCTGCCGCACGACCTGGGCCCGGCCTATGGCCAGGCCCGCGTGCTGCGGGAAGAGAAGCTGCAGGTGCTGGACCTGTTCCAGCGCCGCATCGACGAGCGCATCCCGGCCGCGTACCTCACCGGTGAGGCATGGTTCGCCGGCCTGAGTTTCAAGAGCGATACCCGCGCCCTGGTGCCGCGCTCGCCGATCGCCGAGCTGATCGAATCCGGCTTCGAGCCGTGGCTGGCCGGTCGCGACGTCACCCGCGCGCTGGACCTGTGCACCGGTTCGGGCTGCATTGCCATCGCCATGGGCCACTATTACCCGAACTGGGAAGTGGACGGCGTGGACCTGAGCGACGACGCGCTGAGCCTGGCCGAAGAGAACAAGGAACGCCTGCAGGCGCACAACGTCACCCTGCTCAAGTCCGACCTGTTCAACGGCCTGACCGGTCGTCATTACGACCTGATCGTGACCAACCCGCCGTACGTCACCAACGACGAAACCGATGCGCTGCCGCAGGAGTACTCCTACGAGCCCGAAATGGGCCTGCGTGCCGGCGACGACGGCCTGGACCTGGTGCTGAAGATCCTGCGCGACGCCCCGCTGCACCTGAGCGAAGACGGCCTGCTGATCTGCGAAGTGGGCGAATCCGAACAGCACCTGGTCAAGCTGCTGCCGGAAGTCGATTTCGCCTGGGTTGAGTTCAAGGTCGGCCAGATGGGCATCTTCGCGGTCGAATGCCGCGAGCTGATCGCCCACAGCGCCCGCATCACCGAGCTGGCCAATGCCCGATAGTCCGGCCCGCGCCGCACGTACCCGCTGGGCCGAACTGGCCCTGCTGGGGCCGTTGGCCGTGCTGCTGCCGTTTGCCGCCGTCATCGTGGTGATGTCCCTGCAGAGCGGTGTTGCCTGCCATGTGGGTGACAGCCTGCATTGCCGCTACGCCGCCGAACCCGCCGAACAGCTCTGGTACCACCTCAAGGGCTTCGCCTACGGTGCGGCCGGCCTGCTGGGCGGTCTTGGCGTGGTCGTTGCGGTGCTGGTGGATGGCGCGCTCCTGCAGCGCCGCCGCCTGTTGTCGCGCGGCCTGTTCGCGGCGCTGGTGCTGGGCCTGGTGGTGGCGGTGGCCACCGTTGCATCGAGCATCGCCAGCGACCCTGCCGCCTGGCGTGGCGGCTGGGGCCGCCCGCTCTTCATCCTCAGCTTCACCCTGCTGCCGGCCATCATTGCCGCCCGCCACCTGCCGCGCGTGCTGCGCGCCGCCTTCCCACGTCCTGCGGTATCCCATGTCCAGTAATACCTTCGGCAAGCTGCTCTCGGTCACCACGTTCGGCGAATCGCACGGCCCGGCGATCGGCTGCGTGATCGACGGCTGCCCGCCGGGGCTGGAGATCAGTGCCGACGAATTCGCCCACGACCTGCAGCGCCGCGCCACCGGCAAGAGCCGCCACACCTCGGCCCGGCGCGAGGCCGATGACGTCGAGATCCTGTCGGGCGTGTACGAAGGCCGCACCACCGGCACGCCCATTGCGCTGCTGATCCGCAACACCGACCAGCGCAGCAAGGATTACAGCAACATCGCCCAGCAGTTCCGCCCCGGCCATGCCGACTACAGCTACTGGCAGAAGTACGGCATCCGCGACCCGCGCGGGGGTGGCCGTTCGTCCGCGCGCGAAACCACCATGCGCGTGGCCGCCGGCGTGATCGCCAAGAAGTGGCTGCTGCAGCGCTTCGGGGTGACCGTGCGCGGTTACCTGTCGCAGCTGGGCGAGATCACCCCGACCGGGCATGACTGGTCGGCGGTGGAAGACAACCCGTTCTTCTGGCCGGTGGCCGAACAGGTCCCCGCGCTGGAAAGCTACATGGACGCGCTGCGCAAGTCCGGCGATTCGGTCGGCGCGCGCGTCAACGTGGTCGCCGATGGCGTACCGCCGGGCTGGGGCGAGCCGATCTACGGCAAGCTCGATGGCGAACTCGCCTCGGCGCTGATGAGCATCAACGCGGTCAAGGGCGTGGAGATCGGCGACGGCTTTGCCAGCGCCGCGCAGAAGGGCACCGAACACCGTGACCTGATCACCCCCGAAGGCTTCGCCAGCAACCATGCCGGCGGCATCCTCGGCGGCATTTCCACCGGCCAGCAGGTCACCGCCTCGATCGTGCTCAAGCCCACCTCCAGCCTGCGCCTGCCCGGCGCCACGGTGGATGCCAGCGGTGCTGCCGTCGATGTGATCACCACCGGCCGCCATGATCCGTGCGTGGGTATCCGCGCCACGCCCATCGCCGAGGCGATGATGGCGCTGGTGCTGATGGACCAGGCGCTGCGCCACCGCGCCCAGTGCGGAGACGTGGGCGAAATCACGCCGCGCATCCCCGGCTCCATCGATGGCTGAGACGCGCCCCCGGGTCTGGGTCAGCCAACCGCTGTTCGATGACGTCATCGAACAGCTCGGGCAGCATGTCGAGCTCGCGATGACCCACGAGGTCACCCGTTACACGCCGGCGATGCTGGCCGAACAGCTGGCCCAGGTCGACGGTGCATTGATCACCCTCAACGAGCGCATCGGCGCGGCGGAGATCGCCAACGCGCCGCAGCTGCGCGCGATCGCCAACGTCGGCGTGGGGTACAACAACCTGGATGTGGGCGCGCTCAGCGCGGCCGGCATCCTGGCCAGCAACACCCCGGATGTGCTCACCGAAACCACCGCCGACCTCGGGTTCGCGCTGCTAATGGCCACCGCGCGCCGCATCACCGAATCCGAACGCTGGCTGCGCGACGGCCAGTGGGGTCAGTGGTCGTTCCAGACCATGCTGGGTGCCGACATCCATGGCAGCACGCTGGGCATCCTCGGCATGGGCCGGATCGGGCAGGGCATTGCCCGCCGTGGCGCGCTCGGCTTCGGCATGCGCGTGCTGTACCACAATCGCTCGCGACTGCCCGAAGCGACCGAAGCCGAGGTGGGCGCGCAGTACGTCGAGCTGGATGCGCTGCTGGCCCAGGCCGACCACCTGGTGCTGGTGCTGCCGTACAGCCCGTCCTCGCACCACATCATCGATGCAGCCGCACTGGCGAAGATGAAGCCCACCGCCACGTTGGTGAACATCGCCCGTGGCGGCATCGTCGACGAACGGGCCCTGGCCGATGCACTGGCGCATGGCCGGCTGGCCGCCGCCGGGCTGGACGTGTTCGAAGGCGAACCGACCGTGCGCCCCGAATTGCTGGCCCTGCGCAACATCGTGCTTACCCCGCATATCGGCAGCGCAAGCCAGGCCACGCGCCGGGCGATGGTGCAGCTGGCCGTGGACAACCTGCTGGCCGCGCTCGGCCTGGGCGCCAACGCCGGCCATCCGCCGAGCGCGATCAACGCCGACGCCGTGGCCGCAAAAAAAATCGAAGACGCAAAACGATAGGGAATCTGCGCGCCTGTTGCGCGAGATTCCCCGAGCCCACGCTGCGTTTCCGAATACTCCGGTAGGTACCGACCGTTGGTCGGCACCTCATATCAAGGTAGGTACCGACCGTTGGTCGATACACAAATGAGGTTCCCATGAGCAATCAAGATCGTCGCTTCCACGTCGCAGTCGTCGGTGCCACCGGCGCCGTCGGCGAAACCATGCTGGCCATCCTGGCCGAACGCAACTTCCCGATCGCCACCCTGAGCCTGCTCGCATCCTCGCGTTCGGCCGGTGGCGAAATCGAATTCGACGGGAAGAAGATCAAGGTCCAGGACCTGGCCACGTTCGACCCGAACGGCGTGGATATCGCGCTGTTCTCCGCAGGTGGCAGCGTCTCCAAGGAATTCGGCCCGAAGTTCGCCGCCGCCGGTGCGGTGGTGATCGACAACTCCTCGGCCTTCCGTTACGACGATGACGTGCCGCTGGTGGTGTCCGAAGTGAACCCCGAGGCGCTGAAGAACCGCCCGCGCGGCATCATCGCCAACCCGAACTGCTCCACCATGCAGATGCTGGTCGCGCTGGCCCCGCTGCACCGCCAGTACGGCATCCAGCGCATCAACGTGGCCACCTACCAGTCGGTGTCCGGCGGCGGTCGCTCGGCGCTGGAGGAACTGGGCAAGCAGACCGGCCAGCTGCTCAGCTTCCAGGAGATCGACCCGCAGCGCTTCCCGGTGCAGATCGCCTTCAACCTGATCCCGCACATCGACGACTTCCAGGACAACGGCTTCACCAAGGAAGAGATGAAGCTGGTCTGGGAAACCCGCAAGATCCTCGGCGATGACAGCATCCTGGTGAACCCCACCGCCGTGCGCGTGCCGGTGTTCTACGGGCACTCCGAAGCGGTCACCATCGAAACCCGCGACAAAGTCACCCCGGATGCGGCGCGCGAGCTGCTGTCGCGTTCGCCTGGCGTGGAAGTGGTCGACAAGCACGAAGCCGGCGGTTACCCGACCCCGGTCACCCATGCCTCGGGCACCGATGCGGTGTATGTCGGCCGCATCCGTGAAGACCTGTCGCACCCGCGCGGCCTGAACCTGTGGATCGTGTCGGACAACATCCGCAAGGGCGCCGCGCTCAATGCGGTGCAGCTGGCCGAGCTGGTCGCAGCCGAAGGCTGAGATGGAGGTGCCACGCAGGGCGTGGTACCTGCCACTTCCTTCGTGGCTGTATTGGTCGGGAATCGCTATATTGCCCGCATGAAGAACCGGGTTCCGGGCGCATCGCGCCCGCTCAAGTATGTCTCGACCCTGCTGCTGGCCCTGGCCAGCAGCTCCGCCATGGCCCTCGGGCTGGGCGACATCCGGGTGCTGTCCAAGCCCGGGCAACCCCTGCTGGCGGAGATCCCGGTCATTTCGGCCGACCCGTCCGAGCTGGAAAACCTGCGGGTGGCGCTGGCCTCGCCGGTCACCTTTGCGCGCGTCGGGCTGGAACGCCCGACCGGGCTGGTGAGTGAACTGCAGTTCGAGCTGACCCGCGATGCCAACGGCCGCGCCGTGGTGCGGGTGAGCTCGCAGGCGCCGGTGACCACGCCGTCGCTCAACTTCCTGATTGAAGCCGACTGGGGGCAGGGCCGCCTGGTCCGTGAGTACTCGGCGCTGGTTGATGCGCCGGAGAGTGCGTTGGCCGTGGCCGAACCGGAGATCGTCGCGCCGGCCGGTGCGATGTCCAACGCCATCGTGCGCGAACCCGAGGCCGCACCCGTGCAGGCACCGGTGGCCGCAGCCGAGCCGCCCCCGCCGCGGACCAGCCCGGTGCCCGCACGCGCGGCTGCGC
>NZ_JASCOP010000042.1:0-31461 GCF_029959395.1 Stenotrophomonas sp. PS02300 | reverse complement strand
GGACACGCATGGCGTGTCGCTACGTGTGCCGGCAACGTTGCGGGCGCATGGGGGCACGGCGCCCCACCGCGTAGAGACACGCCATGCGTGTCCCACGCGGTGCCGGATGCCACGCAGCACCCGCCCCGCCGGTTATTTCAGGTTCGCCAGCATCCAATCCACGGTGGCGTGGATCTGCTCTTCGCTCAGGCCGGGGTTGCCACCCTTGGGCGGCATGATCCCGCCATCCGGGCCGGTGTAGCCCTCCAAGGCGTGCTTGTAGAGGGTGTCCTTGCCCTGGGCCAGGCGTGCATCCCAATGGGCGTGGTCCAGCGTCGGCGCCTGGCCGACGCCGGTGGTGTGGCAGGCGGTGCACAGGTTGTCGAAGATCACCTTGCCATCGGTGGTGCCACCGTAGGCCACCTGCGAGGCGGCCTTGGCCATCGCCGCCGCCTTGGCTGCGGCTTGGTCGGCGGCACCGGTGGCGCCGGCATAGACCGCACCGGCCGGGGCAATGCGCAGTTCAGTGCGCTTGGCGGCCTGGGGCGAGACTTCAGGGGGAATGCGGGTGTGCAGGTACGCGGCGAATAGGATCAATCCGAGCGTGATGGCCATCAATAAGGCAATGACCATGGAAAAGCGTTTCAGGAACTCGAGGTCGTAATTCCGCACTCTCTGTTACCCCTGGCTGGTAGTCGTTGGACCACGGCTTGTCGGCCGAGTATGACCAGCGTCGGCGGCGCTCTGCAAGCCGCCGCAAACTACCGCAATGCAGCATCAGACCTGGGAGGCGCCTGCAGCACGCAGGCAGAAAACGCATATCGATTCGACAAGCGCGGTCTGGTCGCCATGCGCATCGCGGCTGGGCGCGGTGGGCCCGACCAGGGCTTCGGTGAACGCACCGACGATGCAGGCGGCCGCCACCTCTGTGTCCTGCGCAGGGAAAGTGCCGGCTGCAACGCCATCGGCCACGATGCGGCGGAACACGTCGCCAAACAGGCGGCGGCAGCGGATGCGCTCGGCTTCCACTTCCGGATCCACCGGTTCGGCGATGAAGGCATAGGCCAGCCCGGGCCCGGCCAGCGCACGGCGTACGAAGGCGGTAATCGCCCGGCGCAGGCGCTCGGGCGCGGGCAGCGGTTCGGCGGCAATGGCCTCGAAGATGCGCAGTTCGTGTTCGACCGCGTCGGTCAGCACCTCCACGAACAGCTCGGCCTTGGACGGGAAGTGCCGATAGATAAGGCCGGTGGACACCCCCGCTTCGGCCGCCACGGCGGTGACCGGGGCATTCCGGTAGCCGCCGGCCGCCACCAGCCGCCGGGTGGCCAGCAGGATCCGCTCGCGGGCTCCGGCCAGGCGTTCTTCCATCAAAGCTGAGCGTTTATAGGCCATTTGTTGATTCTATGTTCAATTTTTGAATTTGTGTTCACTTTTACCCCCGGGAGGACTAGGCTGGGAGCATTCGACCCCTTCCAGCCGTTGCGGAGCCGCCTCATGCACGTCCCCACCATGAACTTCGACCTCGGCGAAGAGATCGACATGCTCCGCCAGAGCGTGGCCCATTTTGCCTCGGCCGAGATCGCGCCGCTGGCCGCCAAGGCCGATGAGGAAAACCTGTTCCCGCACCCACTCTGGCGCAAGCTCGGCGAGCAGGGCCTGCTCGGCCTGACCGTGGAAGAAGAATACGGCGGCAGCGGCATGGGCTACCTGGCCCACGTGGTGGCGATGGAAGAAATTTCGCGCGCCTCCGGCGGCATCGGCCTGTCCTACGGCGCGCACTCGAACCTGTGCGTGAACCAGCTGCGCAAGAACGGCACCGAGGAGCAGAAGCAGCGCTTCCTGCCCGGCCTGTGCAGCGGCGAAAAGGTGGGCGCGTTGGCGATGAGCGAACCGGGCGCCGGTTCGGACGTGGTGTCGATGAAGCTGCGCGCGGACAAGCGCGGCGACCACTACGTGCTCAACGGCAACAAGATGTGGATCACCAACGGCCCCGATGCCGACGTGCTGGTGGTGTACGCCAAGACCGACGTCGAGGCCGGCGCCAAGGGCATCACCGCCTTCCTGGTCGAAAAGGGCATGAAGGGCTTCTCCACCGCGCAGAAGCTGGACAAGCTGGGCATGCGCGGCTCCAACACCTGCGAGCTGGTGTTCGAGGATTGCGAAGTGCCCGAAGCGAACGTGCTGGGCGCGGTCGGCGGCGGCGTGAACGTGCTGATGTCCGGGCTGGATTTCGAGCGCGTGGTGCTGTCCGGCGGCCCGCTGGGCCTGATGTCGGCCGCGATGGACGTGGTGATGCCGTACGTGCATGAGCGCAAGCAGTTCGGCCAGGCAATCGGCACGTTCCAGCTGATGCAGGCCAAGCTGGCCGACATGTACGTGGGCCTCAACGCCTGCCGCGCGTATGTGTATGCGGTGGCGCGCGCCTGCGACCTGGGCCGCACCACGCGCCAGGATGCGGCCGGTGCCATTCTGTATTCGGCCGAGAAGGCCACCTGGCTGACCGGCCAGGCGATCCAGATCCTGGGCGGCAACGGCTACATCAACGAATACCCCACCGGGCGCCTGTGGCGCGATGCGAAGCTGTATGAAATTGGCGCGGGCACGTCGGAAATCCGCCGCATGCTGATCGGCCGCGAACTGTTCCAGCGCACCAAGTAAGGACGATGCCATGACGGTACTGAGCACCCAGCTGCAACCGGGCAGCGAGAGCTTCGAGGCCAACCGCACTGCGTTGCAGGCGGTGGTTGACGACCTGCGCGCCACCCTGGCGCAGACCGCGCTGGGCGGCACCGAAGCGGCGCGGCAGAAACATACCGCGCGCGGCAAGCTGCTGGTGCGCGACCGCATCGATGCCCTGCTCGACCCGGGCAGCGCGTTCCTGGAGATCGCGCCGCTGGCCGCGCACGGCATGTATGGCGACCCGATTCCCAGTGCGGGCGTGGTGGCCGGCATCGGCCGCGTGTCCGGGGTGGAATGCGTGATCGTGGCCAACGATGCCACGGTCAAGGGCGGCACCTATTACCCGATGACGGTGAAGAAGCACCTGCGCGCGCAGGAAGTGGCCGAACAGAACCGGCTGCCGTGCATCTACCTGGTGGATTCCGGTGGCGCGTTCCTGCCGCTGCAGGACGAGGTGTTCCCGGACCGCGACCATTTCGGCCGGATCTTCTACAACCAGGCCAACCTGTCGGCGCAGGGCATTCCGCAGATCGCCTGCGTGATGGGCTCGTGCACCGCCGGTGGCGCGTACGTGCCGGCGATGAGCGACGAAACGGTGATCGTGCGCGAGCAGGGCACCATTTTCCTGGGCGGCCCGCCGCTGGTGAAGGCCGCTACGGGTGAGGTCGTCAGCGCAGAGGAACTGGGCGGTGCCGATGTGCACACGCGCATTTCCGGGGTGGCCGACCACATGGCCGACAACGACCTGCAGGCGCTGGCGCGGGTGCGCGCGATCATCGCCCAGCTCAACTGGCGCAAGCCCGAGCCGGCACTGGCGGTGCAGGCACCGGTGGAACCGCGCTACCCGGCGCAGGAGCTGTACGGGGTGATTCCGGCCGACACGCGCAAGCCCTACGACGTGCGCGAGGTGATCATGCGGCTGGTGGACGATTCGCGCTTCGACGAATTCAAGCCGCGCTACGGCAACACGCTGGTGACCGGCTTCGCGCACCTGCACGGCTACCCGGTGGGGATCATCGCCAACAACGGCATCCTGTTCTCCGAATCGGCACTCAAGGGCGCGCACTTCATCGAGCTGTGCGCCCAGCGCGGCATTCCGCTGGTGTTCCTGCAGAACATCACCGGCTTCATGGTGGGCCGCAAGTACGAACACGGCGGCATCGCCAAGGACGGCGCCAAGCTGGTGATGGCGGTGGCCTGCGCGAAGGTGCCCAAGTTCACGGTGGTGATCGGTGGTTCGTTCGGCGCCGGCAACTACGGCATGTGCGGCCGCGCCTATTCGCCCAACTTCCTGTGGATGTGGCCGAACGCGCGCATCGGCGTGATGGGCGGCGAGCAGGCGGCCAGCGTGCTGGCCACGGTGAAGCGCGATGGCATTGAAGCCAAGGGCGGGCAGTGGTCGGCGCAGGACGAAGACACCTTCAAGACGCCCATCCGCGACCAGTTCGAGCAGCAGGGCCACCCCTACTATGCCAGCGCGCGGTTGTGGGATGACGGCGTGATCGACCCGGCCGACACCCGCCGCGTGCTGGGCCTGGCCTTGTCGGCCAGCCTCAACGCCCCGGCCCGCAAGACCGACTTCGGCGTGTTCCGGATGTGATCCGGCCCCCTGGCATGCGCAACGAGACCTCCATGTTCACCAAGATCCTGATCGCCAACCGTGGCGAAATCGCCTGCCGCGTCATCGCCACCTGCCAGCGCCTGGGCATTGCCACGGTGGCGGTGTACTCCGACGCCGACCGCGACGCACGCCATGTGCGCCTGGCCGACGAGGCCGTGGGCATCGGCCCGGCACCGGCGCGCGAAAGCTACCTGCGCGCCGACGCCATCCTGGATGCGGCACGCCGCACCGGGGCACAGGCCATCCACCCCGGTTACGGGTTCCTGTCCGAGAACGCGGACTTCGCCCAGGCCTGCGCCGAGGCGGGCATCGTGTTCATCGGCCCCTCCGCCGCGGCGATCCGTGCGATGGGCGACAAGAGCGCGGCCAAAGCGCTGATGGCGCAGGCCGGCGTGCCGCTGACCCCGGGCTACCACGGCGATGCGCAGGAACCGGCGTTCCTGCGCGAACAGGCCGATGGCATCGGTTACCCGGTGCTGATCAAGGCCAGCGCCGGCGGCGGTGGCAAGGGCATGCGCAAGGTGGACCACAGCGCGGCCTTCACCGAGGCGCTGGCCAGCTGCCAGCGCGAGGCGCAGTCCGCCTTCGGCAACGCGCACGTGCTGGTGGAAAAGTACGTGGAGCGCCCGCGCCATATCGAGATCCAGGTGTTCGGCGACAGCCACGGCAACGTGGTGTACCTGTTCGAGCGCGACTGCTCGGTGCAGCGCCGCCACCAGAAGGTGCTGGAAGAAGCACCTGCGCCGGGCATGACGCCCGAGCGCCGCGCCGCCATGGGCAAGGCCGCGGTGGATGCCGCACGCGCAGTGAATTATGTGGGCGCGGGCACGGTGGAGTTCATCGCCGGGCCCGACGGCGATTTCTATTTCATGGAAATGAACACCCGCCTGCAGGTGGAGCACCCGGTGACCGAGTGCATCACCGGTACCGACCTGGTGGAGTGGCAGCTGCGCGTGGCCAGCGGCGCACCGCTGCCGCTGCAGCAGGAACAGCTGCGAATCAACGGCCATGCACTGGAAGCGCGGCTGTACGCCGAAGACGCCGACAAGGGCTTCCTGCCCTCCACCGGCACCCTGCGCCACCTGCGGCTGCCGGACGGCAGCGCGCACGTGCGCGTGGATGCGGGCGTGGAACAGGGCGATGCGATCACCCCGTTCTACGACCCGATGATTGCCAAGCTGATCGTGTGGGATGTGGACCGCGATGCCGCGCTGCGCCGCATGCAGCAGGCGCTGGCCGAGTGCGAAGTGGTGGGCGTGACCACCAACGCCGCCTTCCTGCGCCGGCTGGTGATGACCGATTCGTTCGCCAACGCGAAGCTGGATACCGCGTTGATTGAACGCGAGCAGGCCGCGCTGGCGCCGCATCAGGGCGATACCGACCCTGCCCTGTGGACGCTGGCGGCCGTAGCTGCGATGGCGACGGATGCAGCAGCTTCGGTGGATGCGCGTGACCCGCACTCGCCGTGGCAGGCGCGCGATGGCTGGCGGCTGGGCCAGCGTGCCGCGCGGCGGCTGACGCTGGAGCATCGTGGCCACCAGCAGGTTCTGGCCGTTGAAGGCCATGGCGAGGCGTGGTCGATCGAGGTGGGCGGCACCACGGTAGCGGCGCAGGGCCGGATGGTGGGCGAGCGGCTGGCGTTGCAGGTGGGCGAGACCCTTCACCGCGCGCGCGTGGTACGCGACGGCAACGAGCTGTACCTGTTCGGCAACGACGGCGTGCAGCGCTTCACCCTGCATGATCCGGTCAGCGAAGCCGACCACGCCGTGGCCGACGCCGGCAGCCTGGTCGCACCGATGCCGGGCCGCATCGTGGCCACGCTGCTGGCACCGGGCACGCAGGTGGTACGCGGCACCCCGCTGCTGGTGTTGGAAGCGATGAAGATGGAACACACCTTGCAGGCCCCGGCCGATGGCACGGTGCAGGGCTACCGCGTCAAGTCGGGTGACCAGGTGGCCGATGGCGCGGTGCTGGTGGATTTCGAAGCCACCACTGGACATGTTGGTTGATGGCCGAAGACCCCTGGCGCCATGGGTGGCTTAGCCCCACGCAGGATGTATGATCCATCCGGGGCTCCTCCTACCATCGCCCGACCGGCCCGGGAGGCCCATGCACTGGCTGGCCAGCATTTTCCGCTCGGGCGTGGCGCGATTTGTCGCCTCGACCGGCGATGGCAGCTGACGCTTTCCAACTCAGGGACCTTCCAATGACTTCGACAAGTGCACCCCTACCTGCGGACACTGTGCAGCGTCTTCTTGATCTTCTGATAAGCGACGATCAGTTCCGCGCCAGTTTCTCTGCCAACCCTTCGCACGCACTAGCGACGCTCGGCGTTGACGCAGACCTGACCCGGAACTGCTGCGACCCGATCGCCAACCTTGGTTCGAAGGAAGAATTCCAGGAGATGCGCGAGAACCTCGCCAAGCAGCTCCAAGTCAAATCGCCGTTCCGCGTTGTGTTCTGCTTCGAGGCCGGCGGCCCTGTACCTCAGCTTGGAATCCGACCGCTGCCATCGAACTTGCAGTACTCTGCGTCACCTGCCAACAACCGGTGACGAGCGGGCGTGCACTAACGAACCTCTCAACCTGCTGACAAAGGGTGGTGGGTTTCGCATTCTGCTCGCCGATGCGCGCAAGCAAGGACTGGTTCAAACGTTCAAAGCAGCCGGCGAACTCAGTTCCGCCGGCTGCATTTTTTCTCGAGCCGGGTAGAAACGGCGCAGTGCAGACAACCGAGCCATGATGGGTTCCAGGCAAGCATCATGGTATCTACCCCGTGCGTGAGTGGCCGGCCAATGCAGCCGTCTATCCCCAGACCAGGCGATTCGGATCGAATTCGGCGGTGCCGAGGGCTTCACCCCGCCATCCCACGCCAACAATCGCCACGGGGCTCTGGGTGATACCGTCCAGGCCGAAGGCGACTTCGGTATCGCCTTCATTGATGGCGGCCGTGACGAATGCGGCCATGCCACGTTCGGTGGCCGCCATGTACAGGGCCTGGGAGATGTGCCCAACGTCCAGCAGCAACGCGCGGTATGCTTTGGCGTGATTGCGGTACTTCCAGTAGGTACGCGCGTAGCGCGGCACCAGCACCAGGTGCACGGCCGCGTCTGCAAACCAGTCCTGCCCTGAGAGCATGGCGTTGGCAACCTCCTGCAGCGGACGGTCGCAATGGCGCGGCAGCGCGACCAGTGCATGCTGCACCGGGTGGTAGTGGTACAGACCCGGCTGGAGGTCGTCCACGCGCTGCACCAGCAAGTAGGTCTCGGTGGCATGCAGGCCGCCGCCGGAGGGCACGTTCTTTTTCAGGAACTCGGTATCTGCTTCCACCTGCACCACGGCCTGTGCCTTGACTGTCCGCTGCAGGAGCTGCGCAAGAAGCTCTCGGCTGATGCTCCGCTGTCCGTCGAAATTTCGGCAGGTTGTCCTGCGCTCGAGTAACTGATCGTAGTCGGTACGGCCTACCGGCGGCAGCGGTTCGTAGTGCCCAGGCCGTGGCTCCACGGCCGGCGGCGGCGCACCCAGCTGCGAGCGCAGCCCGCTGGCGGTAGTGAGGTTGTTGGCGTGCATCTCGGCTGCACTGTCTACCCCTTCCCAGCGGCCATGGCGGTGCGCCAAGGCGGATAGTGGCCACCAGTGGCTGTCTCGGAGGGCTTCATCGCGCAGGCGATGGGAGGAATGTGAGTCGTCGTCCGAGATCAGCAGGCCTGCATCGAGCAGGGGTTGCCACACCTGCTGACTGTCCTCGAGGCTGGATGCATGCTGCCAATGCCGTGGACTCAAGCTGCCCAGCAGCTCGCGCTGCGCCACGCTGACCGCCACGGGCTGTTCGAGGTGCGCGGCAATGGCGAACCAGGCACTGCGGGTAGCAAGTTCCGCCCGGCCCTGCAGAATCGCCTGCAGGTCGAACTGGAGCTCTTCCCGGGGCTCAAACATCACGATGGTGCAGCGGCGCAGTTTCATGTGGACGGTCCGTACGCGTATTCGGCCATTCTAAGGGAAGAAACTGGACAGCACGGCCCGCGTGTCCTGTAATCGGCGGGCTTTACGTGTTGCCTCACAGCCCGCAACCCTGCGCTAACCAGCTACACAGGGCGTGGCTCTACATTCCGGGTCAAACCGGCCGATAACGGTGTCTCCACCCTTGGACCGACCGCAATGAGCGAAGAAAACTCCGGTAAGAGCAAGATTGCACCTGAAGCCGCTGCACGACTGGTCAGCAAGCTGATCGACGATTTCGCTTTCCGCGAACGTTTCCAGACCGACGCACGCAAGGCCTTGGCCGAGATCGGCTACGACGTGGACGCGCAGCCGGACTGCTGTGATATCCAGAAGTTGGCGTCGGTGGAGGAATTGCGGGCCGTGCAGGCGCAGCTCGAGAAGCATCTGAGCACCTCCTACACCGCCATGCATGTGATCTTCTGCTTTGAAGCTGGCAAGGTCGGCGACGCACTCAAGTAAGACAGTCGGCCTGTGCCCGCGTTACTGCGGGCGCAGGCTGGCGTCGGCCAACGTGTCGTGAACGTTGAGCGGCTGCATTAATTGCATGACTGCGACTTCCGCAAAGCCGCGGCCGCGATGATCAAACAGCCATTCGTTCTGCTCTTGGAATTCCACCACGTTGCCAAGTTCGCGCTGCACCTGGCGCAGGGCCACACGCGCCTGCACCGGCTCGGTGCCGTCCATCAACGGTAGTAAGAGCGTTTCTGCCTTCGCAGGCTGGCCTTCGCCGAGTTGTTGCATGGCCAACACCAGGGTGAGCCACTTGGTGATGACCGGACTCTTTTGTTCCACAAACAGCGGCGCGTACTCACGCAGCAAGCGGTTTGCCAAGGTCTGGTCGCCTTGGCGTTGGGCTAGGTATATCAGGCTGAGCAGCCGGCTGACCCGGTCCGGCAGGTTCGGGTCACGGGTGTTAGCCAGCAACGGAGCCAGCTGGGTGGCGATCTGGGCCAGCGCCGTGGAATTGCGGCGATCGCAGGCCGCATCCACCACTGCATGCATCAGCTGCACGTGGATGCGGAAGTCCACCGATTCAGCCGGCTCGGCCTCGCTGGCCATCGCATCTGCCATTCCGGTGCAGTCGTCCTGATCTGCCGCCAGCAACATTCTCGCGCGCTGGTTCATGATGGCCTGCACCTCGTCGCGGCCCTTGGGCAGCATGGCCAGCAGTGCGTGGGCATCCTTGTAGCGCCGCAGCGCGATGAGAGCGTCCACCCGTGCATCGCTGGCATTGCGCCCCGTCATCTGTTCGGATACCTGGAAGCTGCGCATCGCTTCGTCATAGCGATTGGTGCCCAGCTGGATCCAGCCCAAGTGCTGCATTGGATATGCACGCATCGGGTCTTGCGGCACCGCCGCCGCACGGGCGTACCGCTCAGCCTCTTCGAACCGATTGTCCATAACCAGATACCAGGATGTATTCGCGAGTCCAGCAAAGGAATCCGGATACACGTCGGCCAGCACCCGCCAGTCTTCCAGCGGCCACGCGTCGGGTCGCATCTCGGTGGCCCATGCCTTCAGGTAAAGCCGCTCGCGGTGGGGAAGGCGATCGTGCAAAGACTGGGCGCGTTCCAGATGTGGCAGGGCTTCGGTTCGCCGGTCCAGGCGTACCAGCAGCTTGGCCAGCCCAACATGCGCCATGGCGAAGTCCGGGTCTGCATCGACCGCTGCTTCGTACAACTTTGCTGCTTCGGAAAAGCGGCGGCGTCCCATGGCATTCTCGGCCAGCGCGAAGGATTTAAGTGCCTGCAGATTGCCGGTGGATGCCTGCGGAAGAGGCACCGATTCCTGCACCGATGCAACGGTTTCGCCCAGGCCAGCGCGCAATCGACCAATCACGTCGTCTACCGCTTCGATAACGCTTTCAGGCCCTTTGGCCTCCGCCCGGTAGGTTCGTACCAATTTGTCGGTGGTCGGATCCATCAGGTCCACTGCAACGACATAACGTCCGTTGGACACGTTGATACTGGGCGCCAAGACCATGCGCGCCCCCTCCCGCGAGGCAATGTCGCCGGCCAGTTGGCGGTCAAGCCCACGTTCGGCCGGCACCCGCAGAAGCTCGCGCGACTCCTGCACCTTCGCTGCCGACAGCACGTTGACGTAGCGTGACTGCTCGAGGCTCAGCAACAATGCCCGTTGCAGGCTGCTGTCGAACAGCGGCTCGCCGCTGATGTTGTCTACGTCTGCCACCACTACCCAGTCACGCTCTGCGAAGGCGATGGCAGGCTCGGGACGCAGCAGCATCCAGCCTCCGACGCCCAACATCGCCATCACTGCAATCTCTGCCGCCAATGCAGCCGGGCGACGCCAGATCGGCAGCTTGCGCTGTGCCTTGGCGTTGGCTTTGGGCATGCGCATCGGTCCGAAGCCGGGCTCACCCACCTCGAACACCTGCTGCACGGTTGAAATACCTTTGAACAGCCATGGGCCGTGCGAGCGCCATTGCAGTTTTTCCGCTCGTTCCCCCAACTCGCTGCTGGCGCGACGAGTCAACGATTCGGCTACCGACGACAGCAGGATCTGCCCGGGCAGGGCCAGCGCCATCAGGCGCGCAGCCATCGGCTTTGCCAAACCTTCCACTTCCACTGGTTTGGCACCTGCCTGGACAGCATCAGGCGTGTTGTCCCAGATCAACACTTCGCCCACGTGTAGTCCGGCACGGGCACGCAGTGGCAGGTTGCACTGCTCGCCCAGCTTCTGCAGTTCGCGCCGATAGTCCAGCGCGAACCCCAACCCGTCAATCGCCCGGTCGAATAGCAGGAACAGACCATCGGAGCGGTCGATCTGGCGTCCATTCCATTGCTGCTGCAGCGCCAGCACCAAACGATCATGCTGCTGGAACAGCTCGGCTGCGGCGCTGTCGCCGATGCGTTCCACCAGGATCAGCGAATCGCACAGATCGGTGAACAGCAGCGCGCGCAGCTGTGGGGACTGGGTCGACGTTCCGTTGTCGCCGTTCATTCGAATACCCCGTCAGGGCGTGGCGGTCGCGGCACGCGACCAGTGCAACCGGTTGCCGCCCAGGCGCTTGGCCTGGTACAGCGCATTGTCGGCGCGGGCGTACCAATCGCTCCAGTCGCTGTTCGGTTCGAGCAGGCTCACGCCGATGCTGACCGGGCAGACATGCGGCTGGCCGCCCGGCCGGCCCATCAGGCCGTGGACGGCGCTGAGGATGAACTCGGCCGCGTGCTGGAGGGTATCGGGGTCCGCTTCGCGCAGCAGCAGGCAGAACTCATCCCCGCCCAGGCGGCAGGCGCGGTCGTTTTCGGTGGCCACCGAGCGCAGGATGTTGGCCACGCTCTGCAGCACGCGGTCGCCGGCCTGGTGGCCGTGTTCGTCGTTGACCTGCTTGAAGTGGTCGCAGTCGATCAGCAGCAGGCCCTGCGGGGCGCCGTCTTCGTGGCTGCGGCATTCCTGCAGGTACAGCGCCAGGCCGCGGCGGTTGTGCAGGCCGGTCAACTCGTCGGTACGCACCAGTTCGCGGGTGTGGGTGAGCTGGTGGGTGGTGACGTAGAGGTTGTCCAGCGCGGTTTCGAGGTCGTGGTTGCGCCGGCGCAGCTGGCGGATCAGCACCTGTTCGTTGCTCACCACGCGCATGATCGTGCGGCGCAGGAAGTAGGCCACCAGGCCCGGGTCGCGGTCGACCAGGCGCTGGAAATCGGTGTGGTCCAGTTCCAGCACCAGCGTATCGATGGTGGCGCGGGCATCGGCACTGCGCGGGTGGTCGCCGATCAGCAGGCCCAGTTCGCCGAAGAATTCATGCTGGCCCAGCGTCTTGACCACCAGGTCTTCGCCGAAATCCAGCTCGATGGCACCGGTGACGATGACATACATGGTGCTGCCGGCCTGGTTGCGCAGGAACAGGTGCTCGCCGGCGCGCAGCGCGCGGTGCTGGCCGAATTCGGCAAACAGGGCGAATTCGCCGGCGCTCAGAACGGCGTGCACGATCTCAGCCATCGCGGTCTGCGCGATGTCTGACGCTCGTTCGCACACATTCGTCGCAAGCTTGCCGGTCATTCCCGTACACCCGCTTCCCAGCGTTCCCCGGTGAGCGAATGAGGATAGCACCCCTTAAAAGTGTGCGCCTCATCCCATTTCCATGCCCCGGCGCCCGGATTTCTCCGGCGCTCCGGCCCAGTCTTCCCTAACGCAGCGACCGGTTTGAACCGGCCATCCCCTACCGCATGGAGCTATTTGCGGACCGTAGCATCTGGCGGGGGCATATAAAAGAAGGGCCACCCCTACAGGGGCGGCCTTCTTCGGGGTGGGTTCCCGGGGATCCGGCCAACGGCCGGGGTTACCCGGGTGGCGCCGCCACCCGGCGGCGGCCGCAGCCGCCGATTCCGGGCGTCAGGCCGCCCGGAATTGTTCCTCTTCGGTCGAGCCGGCCAGGGCGGTGGTGGAGGACTGGCCCTGCTGGATGGCCTGGGTGACGGCGTCGAAGTAGCCGGTGCCGACCTCGCGCTGGTGCTTGACCGCGGTGAAGCCGCGGTCGGCGGCGGCGAATTCGGCTTCCTGCAGTTCCACGAAGGCGCTCATCTGGCGGCGGGCGTAGCCGTGGGCCAGGTTGAACATGGAGTAGTTCAGGGCGTGGAAGCCGGCCAGGGTGATGAACTGGAACTTGTACCCGTAGCGGGCGATTTCCTTCTGGAACGTCGCAATGGTGGCGTCGTCCAGGTTCTTCTTCCAGTTGAAGCTGGGCGAGCAGTTGTAGGCCAGCAGCTTGCCCGGGTACTTCGCGTGGATGGCTTCGGCGAACTTGCGCGCGAACTCCAGGTCCGGCTTGCCGGTCTCGCACCAGATCAGGTCGGCGTAGGGGGCATAGGCCAGGCCGCGGCTGATGGCCTGGTCCAGGCCGTTGCGGGTCTTGTAGAAGCCTTCCACGGTGCGCTCGCCGGTGGCGAAGGGCTGGTCGTTGGCGTCGATGTCGCTGGTCAGCAGGTCGGCGGCTTCGGCGTCGGTGCGGGCCACCAGCAGGGTGGGCACGCCCAACACGTCGGCGGCCAGGCGCGCGGCATTCAACTTCTCGATGGCCTCGCGGGTGGGCACCAGCACCTTGCCACCCATGTGCCCGCACTTCTTCACCGAGGCCAGCTGGTCTTCGAAATGGACGCCGGCCGCGCCGGCTTCGATCATCGCCTTCATCAGCTCGAAGGCGTTGAGCACGCCGCCGAAGCCGGCTTCGGCATCGGCCACGATCGGCTGCAGGAAGTCGATGTCGTCCTTGCCCTCGGCGTGGTGCAGCTGGTCGGCGCGCAGCAGGGTGTTGTTGATGCGCTTGACCACGGCCGGCACCGAATCGGCCGGGTACAGCGACTGGTCGGGGTACATCTGGCCGGCCAGGTTGGCGTCGGCGGCCACCTGCCAGCCGGACAGGTAGATGGCGTTGAGGCCGGCCTTGACCTGCTGCATGGCCTGGTTGCCGGTCAGCGCGCCGAGCGCGTTGACGAAGTCCTTTTCATGCAGGTACTTCCACAGCTTCTCCGCGCCCAGCCGGGCCAGCGAATGCTCCACGTGCACGGTGCCGCGCAGGCGCACCACGTCGGCGGCGCTGTAGTTGCGCTGGATGCCGGCCCAGCGCGGGTCGGTGTTCCATTCGTGCTGGATCTGTTCGGCGGTCTGCAGCTTGGTCATGTCGTTTCTCCACGAAGGGTCAATCGATCCGGTCGTAAGCCGGCAGGGTCAGGAAATCGGTCAGTTCATTGCGGCGGCTCAGCTCACCGAGCAGGCCGATGGCCTCGTCGATCCGCGCCCCGCCCGGCAGCGCGCTGCGCTCGCCCAAACGCGCCGGCAGCGCGGCCAGGGTGGCGTCGAGCAGGGCCAGGTCGATGGCGGTGCCGTCGTCCAGGTGCTGGCCGGGCACGTGCAGCCACTGCCACAGCTGGCTGCGGCTGATCTCGGCGGTGGCCGCGTCTTCCATCAGGTGGTGGATGGGCACGCAGCCATTGCCGTCCAGCCAGGCGGCCAGGTAGCGCACGCACACTTCCACGTTGCCCTCGAACCCGGCGCGGGTGATGGTGCCGGTGGGCGCGGCGATCAGTTCGTTGCGGCCCACCCGCACATCGCGGCGCAGCACCGCGTGCTGGTTGGGGCCGGGCATGTGCGCGTCGAAGATCGCCTGCGCGACTGGAATCAGCGCCGGGTGCGCCACCCAGGTGCCGTCGTGGCCGGCGGTGACTTCGCGCAGCTTGTCGGCACGCACCCGCGCCATGGCCTGTTCGTTGGCGGCGGCATCGTGGTTGATCGGGATCTGCGCGGCCATGCCGCCCATCGCGTGCGCGCCACGGCGGTGGCAGGTCTGGATCAGCAGTTCCGAATAGGCCTTCAGGAACGGCTGGGTCATGGTCACTTGGCCGCGTTCGGGCAGCACCTTGTCGGCGTGCTTACGGAAGGTCTTGATGTAGGAAAAGATGTAATCCCAGCGGCCGCAGTTCAGGCCGACGATGCGGTCGCGCAGGACGTGCAGGATCTCGTCCATCTCGAACACCGCCGGCAGCGTTTCGATCAGCACGGTGACCTTGATCTGGCCATGCGGCAGGCCGAGCATGCCTTCGATGTGGGACAGCGCGGTTTCCCACAGCGCGGCTTCTTCCATCGACTGCAGCTTGGGCAGGTAGAAGTACGGACCGCGCTGGCGGCACATCAGGGTGCGGGCGTTGTGGAAGGCGAACACGGCTGCGTCGAACAGGCCGCCGGCCAGCGGCTGGCCATCGATGCGCACGTGCTTCTCATCCAGGTGCCAGCCGCGCGGGCGCACGATCAGCACGGCCTGTTCATTGAGCGGGCGCAGCGCGTAGTGCTTGCCGGGCTTGCCGTCCACGCCGGGCGCGGTATGGGTGAGGTCGCCGCGCACCGCGCCGATCAGCGCCTGCTGGCCGGCCAGCAGGTTGCGCCAGGCCGGGGCGGTGGAATCCTCGAAGTCGGCCATGAACACCTTGGCGCCGGAGTTCAGCGCGTTGATGACCATCTTCGGGTCGGTCGGGCCGGTGATCTCGACGCGGCGGTCCTGCAGGGCTTCCGGGATCGGCGCCACGCGCCAGTCTTCGCTGCGGATCGCGGCGGTGTCGGTGCGGAAATCCGGCAGGCCGCCGCCGTCGAAGAAGGCTTGGCGCTCACGGCGCGCCTGCAGGCGGCGCTGGCGTTCGGGTTCCACCGCGCGGTGCAGCGACACCAGCAGCGCCAGTACCCCCGCCGGCAGCAGGGCCGACTGGCCGGCAAGCTGGGTGGTCAGGGCGATGCCCGGGGTGGCCGGGGCGTCGGCCGGGGTGGGCTGGGCGGTGGCGAAGGCGGCGACAGCGGACATGTCCAACTCCTGCGTTGCGGGTGATGCCACCGTGCGCCGGAGTGTGGTATTTGACAAAACAGTTATCGCAATGCTTTACATAAGTTACGCTTATATTCGTTACGCCATGCCCACACCCAAGCCGCCAAGTCCCCGTTTTTCCTACAAGTCTGACCGGCTCAAGCCGCTGCGGGCGTTCTGCCAGACCGTGCGATTGGGCTCAGTCTCACGTGCGGCTGAGGCGCTCTTCGTCAGCCAGCCGGCGATCAGCCAGCAGTTGCAGGCGCTGGAACGGGAATTGGGGGTGGGCCTGTTTGAGCGCAGCGGGCGGCGCCTGGTGCCCAGCCGCGAGGGCCAGCTGCTGTTTGAAATGGCCCAGCCGCTGGTGGAAAGCCTGGACGGGCTGGAGGCCAGCTTCCGCGACAAGGTCAAAGGGCTGGATGCGGGCGAGCTCAACATTGCCGCCAACAGCTCCACCATCCTGTACCTGCTGCCGCGCATCGTGGAGCGCTTCCGCCAGCGCCACCCGGACGTGCGCCTGACCCTGCACAACGCGATCAGCGCCGACGGTACCGACCTGCTGCGCAGCGATGCGGCGGACCTGGCGGTGGGCTCGATGACCGATGTGCCGGCCGACCTGAGCTATGCGCCGGCCTACCGCTTCGAGCAGGTGCTGATCGCCCCGCCCGACCACCCGCTGGCCACCGCGCCGGAACTGACCCTGCAGGCGATCTCGGCCTACCCGCTGGTGCTGCCGCCCAAGCGGCAGATCACCTACCGGCTGGTGGACCAGGTGTTCCAGCGCCAGCGCGTGCCGTACACGGTGGCGCTGGAGGTGGGCGGCTGGGAGGTGATCAAGCAGTACGTGGCGATGGGCATGGGTATTTCCATCGTGCCGGCGCTGTGCCTCAACGATGCCGACCGCGGCCGGCTGGTGACGCGCTCGATGAGCGCCTGGTTCCCCGAGCGCAGCTACGGGGTGATCGTGCGCCGGGGCCGCTTCCTGTCGCCACAGGCACGCGCCTTCATCGAGCTGATCCAGCCGGACCTGTTCAGTCCGCGCAGCTATGATGAAAGCGGTCATTCCGAACGCTGATGCGCTGCCATGTCGATTGAACTGCGCCACCTGCGCTACTTCCTGGCGGTGGCCGATACCCTGCACTTCGGGCGTGCGGCCGAGCGGCTGGGCATGTCGCAGCCGCCGCTCAGCCAGCAGATCCGGCAGCTGGAAACGCTTCTGGGCGCGCGCCTGTTCCTGCGCAGCAACCGCCGGGTGGAACTGACCGAGGCCGGGCGCGTGCTGCAGGCGCAGGCCACCGAGGCATTGGCACGGGTGGACCAGGCCATCGAGCTGACCCAGCGCGCGCAGCGCGGTGAAACCGGCGAGCTGCGCATCGGGTTGACCCGCGCCACGCCGTTGTCCACGCAGATTCCGCGCGCGATTTTCGCCTACCGCCAGCAGTTCCCGCAGGTGCAGTTGAAGCTGCGCGAGATGAACACGTTGCAGCAGATCGATGCGCTGGTGGCCAACGAGCTGGATGTGGGGCTGATCCGCAAGCGCGCGTTGCCCACGCCGCTGATGTCACGCAAGTTGTTCAGCGATCCGCTGGCGCTGGTGGTGCATGACCAGCATCCGTTGATCCGCGACCTGCCGGCGGGTGCGCCGGTGGCGCTGCGGCAGTTCGCGCATGAGCCGTTCGTGGGCTTCCTGCGCGAGGTGGGCGCCGGCATCCACGATCATTTCATCGCGCTGTGCCGCAGCGCGGGCTTCACCCCGCGCATCATCCAGGAAGCCGGCGAGGCGTCCACGCTGATCAGCCTGGCCGCGTCCGGGTTGGGGGTGACGGTGCTGCCGGCCTCGTGCAGCCACATCCACGTGGAAGGCGCGCGCTTCGTGCCGCTGAGTGATCGCGCGGCGAGTTCGGAAGTGCACGTGGCCTACCGGCGTGGTGGCCCATCGCCGTTGATCACCCATTTCACCCGGTTGCTGCAGGGCGGCTTCAGCGGCTGAGTGCGAGCGCGGCCGGCAGCGGCTGTTTGCGGCGGCCCAGCCGCCAGGCGATGGTGGCGCCGATGGCGGTAAGCACGGCGGTGAAGGCGCATACGCCCCACCAGTCCCAGCGGGTGTAGAACACGCCGCCGGCGGCACCGGCCAGGCTGGAGCCGAGGTAATAGGCGAACAGGTACAGCGCCGAGGCTTCGGCGCGCATCACGCCCGCGCGGCTGCCGACCCAGCTGCTGGCGACAGAATGGCCGCCGAAGAAGCCGAACGTGACCAGCGCGATGCCCACCGCCATGCAGCCCAGCCACGGCAGGGACAGCAGCACGATGCCCAGCGCGATCAGCCCGTAGCAGATGCCGAGCACGCGGCCCCGGCCATGCCGGTTGGCCTGCTGGCCCATCCACGCCGAGCTGAAGGTGCCGACCAGGTACACACTGAAGATCAGGCCGACCACGGTCTGGCTGAGCCGGTACGGCGGCGCCAGCAGGTGGTAGCCGAGGTAGTTGTAGAGGGTGACGAACACGCCCATCAGCACGAACGCGGTGGCGAACAGCGAGGGCAAACCGGGGTCGGCGAACAGCTGGCGCCAGCGCGCGGGCAGTTCGCGCAGGCCGCCGCGACGGCTCTGGAAGTGCCGTGACGGCGGCAGCTGCACCCACAGCAGCACGGTGCTGAGCACGGCGATCAGCGAGACCACGCCGATGCCCCAGCGCCAGCCCCAGTGGTCGGCGACGATGCCCGCGATCAGCCGCCCGCTCATGCCGCCCACCGCGTTGCCGCCGATGTACAGGCCCATGGCCAGGCCGAGCGCGCGGCTGTCCATTTCTTCGACCAGGTAGGTCATCGCCACTGCCGGCACGCCGCTGAGCGCGATGCCTAGCAGGGTGCGCAGGATCAGCAGCGTGGTCCAGTCGTCGACCATCGCGCTGGCGGCCGAGAGCACGGTGGAGGCCAGCAGCGCGGTGATCATCACGCCACGGCGGCCGACCCGGTCGGAGATCAGCCCGGCCACCAGCATCGAAACGGCCAGCAGGCCGGTGCTGAGCGACAGTGCCAGGGCGCTGTTGGCGGCGGAGACGCCGAAGTGGCGGCTGAACTCCGGCAGCAGCGGCTGCACGGTGTAGAGCAGGCCGAAGGTGGAGAAGCCGGCCAGGAACAGCGCCGCCGCCGTGCGCCGGAACGCGGGTGTGCCCTGCTCGATGTGCTGCGAGGGCGCGGGCGGCTGGCGGGTGGAGCTGTGCTCGGGCAGTGCTGCGGTGTCGCCGTTCATTGCGTCTGGGCCCGTGGGGGCGGGCCGGTGCGTAAGGATCAGCGCTCAGGATAGGCAGCGGGTACAGGTCGATCCATAACCTGACGGGTCTGGATTGAGACGTTTTGCGTATCAATCAAGGTTTGCGCGAAAGGCGTACCCACCAACGGTGGGTACCTACCGGATGGATCGCGCTCGTGCTTAGAGTGCCTGTCAGGTGAAGCCTTCGCCGCGGCGGTAGTACACGCGGGCCGCCTTGCCATACAGGGCCTTGGCGTCGACCAGGCCGAAGTAACGGCCGTCGGCGCTGTTGCCACGGTGGTCGCCCAGCATCAGCACCTTGCCGGCCGGTACGGCCAGCCCGGTGATGTCCGGGCCGCCTCCCTGGCCCAGGTCGAGCTGGGCCAGGGTGCGGCCGAAGTCTTCCACGTCATCGGTGCCCATCTGGCCGAGCGGGTGGCCGTTGATGCTGAGGTGACCGTCATGCAGGTCCACGCGGTCGCCGCCCACGGCGGCAATGCGCTTGATCAGGCGGGTGCCGTCCTGCGGGGAATCGAACACCGCCACCTCGCCGCGCTGCGGCACGCCGGTGTGCAGCAGTTCCACCGAGGTGAACGGCAGGCGCAGGCCGTAGGCACGCATGTCCACCACCACCCGGTCGCCGGGCATCAGGGTGTGCTGCATGGAGCCGCTGGGCACCTGGTAGTGGTTGGCCAGGCTGTCGCGCGCGGCGGCGAGCAGGCCCAACATGACCAGCAGCGGCAGGGCTTCCTTCTTCAGCCAGTAGAGCAGGCCTTTGGAGCGGGGTTCGGCGGCGGCAGCGGTCATGGTGGCGATCCTTGCGGGCGTGAGTGGGGTCTGACCGTTGCGGCGTTCCGGAGTTCCCGCCGTGACGACCAACGGTCGTCACCTACCGCCGGCTGCAACGGCTGGTAGGGCACGACCGTTGGTCGTGCCCCGATAAAAAGCTACACGTTATTTACGCGCCCCGGGCATGCAGGTCATCGCCCCTTTATGGCCGCCACGCGCATCGTGTCGATACCGCGCCCCCGGGCGCTTTGTTGAGGTGTTCCATGACCATCCTGTTGCTCCGGCAGCCGTCGCCGGACCCGCTGCCGGTGCCGGCCCTGCTGGTCGGCCACGCCGTGCACTGCCAGGACTGCGCCACGCTGCCGGCGCTGCTGCAGTGCCTGCGCCAGGCGCGGGAAAGCCAGCCGGCGTGGGTGCTGATCGAGACCGGCGCCGCCGAGCCGGCGCAGTGGGCCGCCCATGGGCGCGCACTGTGCGCGGCGCTGGACGCGCTGCCGGCGCCGTACATCGAGATGGCGGCCAACGATGACGATGGGTTGGATGCACACCTGCACCCGCTGCACGCGCCGGTGGCGCGGGTGGTGTGCAGCAGTGGCCGCGAGGATGCGTGCCGGTTGTCGCTGGCGATCGCCGCGCGCCGGCTGCAGGCCGTTGCAGGGAGTGTCTGAGCCATGTCGATCTTCATCATTCGTGGCCCGGAAGCAACCGGCCAGCTGCTACGTACCGCGCAGCCGCTGCCGGCACCGGTGCTCAAGGCGTTGGTACACCGGGCGATCGATGCGGGCACCACGGTGGCGATCCGTGCGTGTGGGTCGGAACAGGAGCTGCTGGATGCGTTGCGCGTGGCCGACCACAGCCGCGGCGAGGTGACGCTGCTGGATCCGGGTGCGTGCGTGGGAAGTCCGCGCTTGCAGCGGTTGCTGCCGCACCTGCACAACGTGTACGTGGAAGTGCATGACGATGATGCGGGCGCGCCGGAAGATTGCCTGCCGGCGGACGTAGGCCAGCGCATCGGCGTGGCGCACGGGTACTGCGCGCAGAGTTACATGCATGCGTTGGAGATCGCGCTGGATCACCTGGGATGCAGCGAGGTGGGGTGTCGCGTGGGAACGTAACCGGGGTCCAGATACGCGAACGGCGGGGTTTGCCCCGCCGTTCGTTGTTACATCGACCGCATTATTTCAGGCCGCGGTTGACCAGCAGCGGTTCCACCGAGGGGTCCTTGCCGCGGAAGTCGCGGTACAGGTCTGCCAGTTCCACGCTGTTGCCGCGCGAGAGGATCTTGTCGCGGAACACCTGGCCGTTTTCAGCGGTCAGGCCACCGTGTTCCTTGAACCACTCGAACGAGTCATGGTCCAGCACTTCGGCCCAGAAGTAGGCGTAGTAACCGGCCGAGTAGCCGCCGCCCCAGATGTGGTCGAAGTAGGTGGTGCGGTAACGCGGCGGCACCTGGGCCAGGTCGACCTTGTACTTCTTCAGCGCGGCCGCTTCAAACGGGGCCACGTCCTGCAGCTTGGCGTCGGCCGGCTGGGTGTGCCAGGCCAGGTCGAGCAGTGCGGCCGACAGGTACTCGGTGGTGGCGTAGCCCTGGTTGAAGGTACGCGCCTTGAGGATCTTGTCGACCAGCGCCTGCGGCATCGGCTCGCCGGTCTTGTAGTTCTTGGCGTAGTTGGCAAACACCTTCGGGTCCAGCGCCCAGTGCTCGTTGAACTGCGAGGGGAACTCGACGAAATCGCGCGAGGTTCTGGTACCGGCGATGGACGGGTACTTCACGTTCGAGAACATGCCGTGCAGCGCATGGCCGAACTCATGGAACATGGTGGTGACGTCGTCGAAGCTCAGCAGGGCCGGCTGGCCGGCAGCAGGCTTGGTGAAGTTGCAGACGTTATAGACCACCGGCTTGGCGCCGGTCAGGCCGTTCTGCTCGACGAACACGTCCATCCAGGCGCCACCGGACTTGCTGTCGCGCTTGAAGTAGTCGGTGTAGAACAGCGCCAGCGAGGTGCCGTCCTTGTCGAACACTTCATACACCTTCATGTCCGGGTGGTAGGTCGGAATGTCGGTGCGCGGCTTGAAGGTGATGCCGTACAGCTGGGTGGCGGCGTAGAAGACGCCGTTCTGCAGCACGTTGTCCAGTTCGAAGTACGGCTTGATCTGCGATTCGTCCAGGTCGTACTGCGCCTTGCGCACCTGTTCGGCGTAGAAGTCCCAGTCCGATGCGGCCAGCTGGAAACCACCCTTCTGCGCGTCGATCACCTTCTGCATCTCGGTGATTTCACCGCGTGCCTTGTTGGTGGCGGCCGGCACGGTGTCGGTCAGCAGCTTGAGCGCGGCAGCCGGGGTCTTGGCCATCTGGTCGGCCAGGCTGTAAGCGGCATAGTTTTCGAAGCCGAGCAGCTTGGCCTTCTGCGCACGCAGCTGGGCCAGGCGCTGCACCGTTTCGCGGGTGTCGTTGCCATCACCGCGCTCGGCGCGGGTTTCCGAGGCCTTGAGCACGGCGGCGCGCTGCTCGCGGTTGCTCAGCGAGGCCAGCACCGGCTGCTGGGTGGTGTTCTGCAGCGGCAGCAGGAACTTGCCTTCCAGGTTGCGCGCCTTGGCGTCGGCGGCGGCGGTGTTGATCTCATCCTCGCTCAGGCCGGCCAGGTTGGCCTTGTCGTCCACCACCACGGCGGCGGCGGCGGTCGCGGCGACCAGACGGGTATGGAACTGGGTAGCCAGCGTGGTTTCTTCCACGTTGAGCTTGCGCAGGGCGGCCTTGTCGGCGTCGTTCAGCTGCGCACCGGCGCGGACGAACTCCTGGTAATCGCGTTCGACCAGGCGGGTCTGCACCGGGTCCAGGCCCAGCGAGGCGCGCTGGTCGTAAAGGGTCTTGATGCGCGCGAACAGCTTCGGGTCCAGGCTGATTTCATCCTGGTGTTCGGCCAGCTTCGGGGCGACTTCTTCCTGGATCTTCTGGCGCGCTTCGTTGGTATCGGCCTGGACCAGGCCGAAGAACACGCGCGACACGCGGTCCAGCGTTTCGCCGCTGCGCTCAAGCGCTTCGATGGTGTTGTCGAAGGTGGCCGGTTCGGCGTTGTCGGCGATCTTGCGCACTTCGGCCAGGTGCTGCTTCATGCCTTCGTTGAAGGCCGGCAGGTAGTCACTGTCCTTGATGCGGTCGAACGGCGGGGCCTGGAACGGCAGCGTGCTGGCGCTCAGCAGGGGGTTGGTGGAGGCGTCGGCCGGCTGCTGCGCGGCGGGGGTCTGGGCGTCGGACACGGGGGTGGACTCCTTGCCGGAACAGGCCGCCAGCGCCAGGCTGATGGCGGCGGCCAAGATAACGGTACGCGACATGAAACGGGCTCCTGGAATGAGGTGAAGCGGCACACAACCGCAGCCGATCACCCTACTCCCATTGCCCGCGCCCGGCATGTGCCGGACGTGGCGCCTGGCCTTGCTTCAGGCGGTGCCGCGGTTCTTGCCCTGCCAGGGGCGGTAGTACTCGCGGATGGCGGCCATGTCGGCCGCGTCGTCGCCGGTGGAGTAGAACAGCGGGCCAATGCCGATGGTCTTTTCCGGGTAGTGGAAATAGCAGGCCAGCACCGGCACGTCGGCCATGCGGGCGATCTTCAGGAACCCGGCCTTCCAGTGGGTCACCGCCTTGCGGGTGCCTTCGGGGGTGATGGCGTACCAGAGGCGGTCGGACTTGCGCAGCAGGCTGACCGCCTGCTCCACGGTGCCCTGCGGCGAGCTGCGGTCCAGCGGGATCACCCCCAGGGCGCGCAGCAGCGGCGACAGCGGCCACCAGAACAGCGAGGCCTTGCCCAGCACCTTCACCTGCATGCCCAGCGCGATCTTGGCCGCCATGCCCCAGAAGCCGTCCCAGTTGGACGAGTGCGGGGCGACGATGAAGACCAGCTTGGGCACGTCCGGGAAGGTACCGGTGACCTTCCAGCCGCCCAGGCGCAGGGTGCAGCGCGCCAGCCAGCGCAGGAAACGGTTCGGTTTGACCTGCGGCATGTTGGGCGGCACGGCCGGCAGCAGCGGACTTCGGTTGTTCAAGCAATCACTCCCAATTGCGTGTGGTGCGGCCGCGCTTGATCTGCGCGCGGCCTTTCTTTTCATCCAGCCGGCGCAGCTTGGAGCCATGCGAGGGCTTGGTGGCCACGCGCGGCTTGGGCACGCTGAGGCTGGCCTGGATGAAGGCGGCCAGGCGCTCGCGCGCGTCATCGCGGTTGCGGTCCTGGGTGCGGAAACGCTGGGCATCGATGACCAGCACGCCCTCGCCGGTCATGCGCCGGTCGCGCCGGGCCAGCAGGCGGGTGCGCAGCGGCTCGGGCAGCGAGGGCGAGCCGGCCACGTCGAACCGCAGTTCAACGGCGCTGGACACCTTGTTCACGTTCTGCCCGCCGGCCCCGCTGGCGCGCACGAAGCGTTCGACGATCTCCGTGTCCGGAATCGCCAGGTGCGCGTTGATGGTGACAGGCCCGTTTCCCATGGGCGGCATTGTAAAGGCAGGATCGCCGCCTGAGGTGACCGTAATGTTCACCAATACCGCCGATAAGGGGCATAAAAGCCGGGTACGGGCCGGAACCGTCGGCGCCGGACGCGGCCGTGCGACGCGCACGGCTGCTTGACCGGATCGCAGGTATGCTCGGGCTTCCACGCAACGCAGGATGCACTTACATGATGTTGACCCGTTCGCCGGCCCGCCGTGGCCTGACCCGCCTGGCCCTGACCCTTGCGCTGGGCCTGGCCGCCATTGCCCCGGCGCTGGCCGCGCCGCCGTCGGATGCGGACATCAACCGCCTGCTGGCCGCGTCGCGCGCGCAGAGCATGCTGGACACCATGCTGCCGCAGATCGAGGCGATGCAGCGCCAGCAGTTCCAGCAGGTGGCCGAACAGCGCCAGCTGGATGAGGCCAAGAAGGCGCAGCTGCAGCGCATCGAACAGCGCACCAACCAGACCATCCGCCAGGCACTGTCGTGGCAGCAGCTGCGGCCGATGTACGTGGACCTCTACAAGAAGACCTTCAGCAAGGAAGACGTGCTGGCCATGGCCGAGTTCTACGAGAGCTCGGCCGGGCAGAGCCTGCTGGACAAGACCCCGGCGCTGATGCAGAACGTGATGGTGGCCATCCAGGACAAGATGCAGCCGCTGTTCGTGGACCTGCAGAAGGACCTGGAGGCGATCGTGAACGAAGGCAACGCACCGGCGGCAGCACCGGCCCCAGCCAAGAAATAGCGCCCCGCGGTAGCACACGACCGTTGGTCGTGCGCCTCACCCCGCTACCACCCAAACAGATCCATAGCCTTGCGGAATTCCCCATCCACCGGCGCGCTGACATCCATCAGCGTGCCGTCCGGGTGCGGGAAACGCAGGCGCTCGGCGTGCAGCAGCATGCGGTGGATGCCCTGCATGCGGAAGCTGCGGTTGTGCCGGCCATCGCCGTGGCTGGTGTCGCCGATCAGGTGATGTGAGAGGTGCTTGAGGTGCCGGCGGATCTGGCGGAAGCGCCCGGTCTGCGGCTGGCAGCGCAGCAGCGCATAGCGCGATGTGGCGAATTCGCCGACCGGCACCGCGATTTCACCGACGGCCACGCGCTGGAAATGGGTGATGGCGGGCTTCTTCACCGGCTTGCCGGGGCCGCCATCCAGGTCGTGGTCGACCGTGAACGCCTCTTCGGCCGGCCAGCCCCGGCAGATGGCCAGGTAATCCTTGGTGACATCGCCGCCCATCAGCGATTTACCCAGCACGCTGGCGCTTTCGCGGTCGAAGGCCAGCAGCAGGCAACCGCTGGTGGCGCGGTCAAGGCGGTGCACCAGGAAGATCGGTTTGCCCAGCTGCTCGCGCAGGCGGTCGGCCAGGAAATCATCTTCGCCCCGGGCCAGCTTGCTGTCATGGACCATCAGCCCGGCCGGCTTGTTGACCACGGCCAAGCGCTCGTCCACGTGCAGCAGCTGCAGAGCGAGGGAAGAGATATCGGATTCAGGTTCGTTCACCGGGTGAATTATCCCCGGCCGCCGCCCGCAGCGCCATCACCACGGCGTTTCCGGTGCAGCGTGTTGGCAGGAGCGGTCCTGCGGAGATGAACAGACAAATGCTCCGAAACACCACTTCGTAATTCTTGTAAGTCATTGGCGGCGGCACGTTGTCATATTTCGCCCCCCCAACGACGGCGGGCGCGTTTCGGCGGCCCCTCACCCACATGACTCTGTTTCCCCGGATCCTTGCCATTGGCGCGCATCCCGACGATATCGAACTTGGCTGCGGCGGCAGCCTGGCCAAGCTGGCGTGCGCGGGCGCGAACATCCATGCGCTGGTGCTGAGCCGCGGCGGCAATGGCGCCGCGCCGGGCACGGACCGGGCGCGCGAGGCCCTGGACGCGCTGCATCTGCTGGGCGCCAGCACGGTTGCACAGCTGGATTTCCCGGACACGCGCTTCCCTGAGGTGTCGCACGACCTCACCACCCGCCTGGAAGAAGTGGCCGCCGCGTTTCGGCCGGATCGTGTGTACACGATGTCAGCGCATGACCGCCACCTTGACCACCGTGCGGTGTTCGAGGCCTCCAGCGTGGCCTTCCGGCGCGTGCGCCAGGTGTTCTGCTATGAAACGCCCAGTTCGCTGCCGCGCTTCATGCCCGACATCTACGAAGATGTTTCCGAACAGCTGGAGCTGAAGCTTCGGGCGCTGCGCGCGCATGCCAGCCAGCAGCACCGTCACTACATGGATGCGGCACACGTGCGTTGCGTGGCGCAGTTCCGTGGCCAGCAGGCGGGCATCGGACCGTGCGAGGGCTTTGCCGCCCACCGGATGGTGCTGTGATGGAGGGCATTGTCTTCTTCGCGCTGTGCGCGATCGTGCTGGTTTACCTGGCCGTCCGCTCGCGCGTGCGCCCATGCCGGGAGTACGCCAGCATCGATGCCATCGTGCCCGCCTACAACGAGGGCCCGTGCCTGGAAGGTGCGCTCACCGACCTGTTGAACAACCCGTATATCGCGAAGGTGATCTGCGTCAACGACGGCTCCACCGATGACACCGCCGCCGTGCTCGAACGCATGCAGACGCAGTGGCAGGGGCGCCTGGTGGCCGTGCACCAGGACAACACCGGCAAGGGCGGCGCGCTCATGCACGGCCTGGAGCATGTCACCGCCGCACAGGTCTTCCTGACCGACGCCGACACCCGCGTGCCCGCCGACAACGACGGCCTGGGCTACCTGCTGGCCGAGATACGCGCCGGTGCGGACGCCGTGGGCGGGGTGCCGTCTTCGTCGCTGGACGCCGCCGGGTTCCTGCCGCACGTGCGGGCCAGCCTGAAGCTGCCGATGATCGTGCTCAAACGCACGCTGCAGCAGCTGCTGGGCGGCGCGCCGTTCATCATCTCCGGTTCCTGCGGCATGTTCCGTACCGAAGTGCTGCGCGCGGTGCGCTTCTCCGACCGGACCAAGGTCGAGGACCTGGACATGTCATGGTCGCTGGTCGCACGCGGCTACCGGCTGCGCCAGTGCAACCGCTGCGTTGTGTACCCGCAGGAGTGCAACACCTTTGCCGAAGAGTGGCGGCGCTGGCGCCGCTGGATCGTGGGCTATGCCGTGTGCATCCGCCTGCACCGGCGGCTGCTGGCGACCCGCTTCGGACTGTTCAGCATCCTGCCGATGGCGGTGCTGGCCCTGGTGGGCGCTGTGACCGTACTGGCCGCCTGGTATGGCGCATCGCAACGCGAGGGACTGCGCGACATCGTGCTGGTGACCGTGCCGCTGGCGTGGCTGTGCGTGGTGATGGCGATGGGCGCGATCAGTGCCGTACATCACCGTCGCGCGTCCTTGATTCCCGCAGCAGCGTTCTCCGTGATCTATGTGTTGCTGGCCTACGTCATCTGGCTGATGCACGGCCTGAAAGGCCTGTTCACCGGACGCGAGCCCGCCCGCGACAAACCCAGCAGGTGTGCCCATGTGGTGGACTGACGTTCGTGATCTCGGCGTTGCCGCAGCCTCACTGGTGCGGGACATTTCGCCAGGCGCCGATGTATCCCCGGATGCCCGCATCCACGGCAACGTGGTGATCGGTGCAGGCACGCGGGTCTGCGCGGGCGCGGTCATCCACGGCCCGGTCCGCATCGGCCGTGACTGCCTGATCGGCAACAACACGCTGATTCGCGGCAACACCGTCATCGGCGACCGATGCAGTGTTGGCTTCTCGTCGGAGCTCAAGCACGCGCGCCTGGGCGACAACGTCAGCATCGGCCCGCAGTGCTTCGTGGCCGACAGCCGTGTCGACGACGCTGCTTACCTGGGTGCACTGGTGCGCACCAGCAACCATCGCCTGGATGCATGCACCGTCAAGGTGTTTCACGACGGCACGCTGCTGGACACCGGCATGGAAAAGCTGGGTGCCTGGATCGGCGCCCACGCCGCACTCGGCGTGGGCGTGATCGTGCTGCCCGGCCGCATCGTGGCGCCCCACACGCAGCTGGGGCCGCGCATCACCGTCGAAAAGAACCTGCCCGCAGGCCGCTACCAGCTCGCGCAGCAGCTGCACCTCATTTCCCCCCTGGAGTAGAAGCAACCATGCAGTACCTTCCCCGCCGCGCACTGATGTGCGCCCTTGTGCTGGCCGCGGTTCCCTTCGCGCATGCCGGCGTCGAATCCATTTCCACACAGGTCGACCACGTCGACTACGACCAGGCGCGCGGCAGCCGTGATGTTGCCGGCCTCGCCGTAGCCGGCCGGGCCGGCGACACCCGCTGGCAGCTGGAGGCCGCGCACGGGCATCGCGATTTCGGTGATACCGCGTTCAATGGCAGCCGCGTGGGTGCGTCGCTGCACCACGACTGGAGCCGGTACCTGTCCACCCGTACGTCGGCAACGTTCTCCGACGACAGCCCGGTATTCGCCAACCGCGACATCAGCCAGGACCTCATGTTCAAGGTGTTGCCCAACACCGTATTGAGTGTCGGCGGCCGCTATGCGGAGTACTACGGCAATACCTACCTGTCCGGCTGGTCAGCCGGTGCGCAGTACTACTTCCCGCGGGTCAGTGCGAGCTACCGGTACAGCCGCCACCACCTCTCAAGCGGCGGCAGTGGCCACGGCAATACGCTGATGCTGCGCCTGCAGGACGCGCAGGGCCGTGGTTCCAGCCAGCTGTGGCTGGGGAGCGGCATGTCCGCCTATGTGCCGGACATGGACCCGCTGCTGCTGCGCGACACCCGCTCCAAGAGCGTTTTCCTGCGCCGCAACCAGCCGCTCGGCGAGCACCTGATGCTCAATGTGGGCATCGGCAAGGCCTGGCATGAAACCACGTTCGAGCGTTTCAGCGGCGTCAGCTCCCATGTGGGGCTGGGCTACCGCTGGTAATGCCTGCACGCCAAGGCGGCCATGTACCGCCTTGGCGGCTTCACCTCAGCGGCGCCACCACGCGCTGGCCAGCGAGAACAGGCCGGCCGCGCCGCTCACCCAGCTCCACACCGGCGCATCGCCGAAGTACCAGCCGCCCGGCTGCATGCCGTACAGCACTGCCGCCACGATCAGCAGGCCGACGCCGGCGATGGCGGCCACGGCGCGCTTCTGCAGCTTCTGCAGGTTGGTGTTGAGCGCCACCAGGTCCTGCGAGCGCATGGACAGCTCATGCCCGCCTTCCACCTGCTGGCGCAGCCAGGCGTGCACCAGGCGCGGCATGTCGGGGGTGTGGGTCATGATTTCCGGCAGGCGCTTGCGCAGTTCCTTGAACACGCGGCGCGGGCTGTAGCGTTCGCGCAGGATGCGTTCCAGCACCGGCCGCGCCACTGCCCAGATATCCAGTTCCGGATCCAGCTGGCGGCCCACGCCTTCGATGTTGAGCAGGGTCTTCTGCAGCAGGATCAGCTGCGGCTGCAGGGTGAGCTCGTAGCGCTGCGCCACCCGGAACAGCTTGATCAGCACTTCAGCCAGCGAGATCTGCGACAGCGGGCGGGTGAAGTACGGCTCGCATACCGAACGCGCGGCCGCTTCGAGTTCATCGATGCGCACGTTGTTGGGCATCCAGCCGGCTTCGACATGGAGCTCGGCCATGCGCCGGTAGTCCTTGTTGAAGATGGCCATGAAGTTTTCGGCCAGGTAGTACTGATCTTCTTCGGAGAGCTGGCCCATGATGCCGAAATCCAGCGCGATGAAGCGCGGGTTGTCGCGGCGCGCGGGATCGACATCGACCCAGATGTTGCCGGCGTGCGCATCGGCGTGGAAGAAGTTGTCGCGGAACACCTGCGTGTAGAACACGCGCACGCCCTTGGCCGCGAGTGCCTTGCGGTCGATGCCGGCCTTGTCCAGCGCGGCGATGTCATCCGAGGGGATGCCCCACACCCGTTCCAGGGTGAGCGCGCGTTCGGCGGTGTGGCTCCAGATCACCTCGGGCGCATACAGGTCGTCCGAATCCACCCAGTTGCGGCGCAGGACGCTGGCATTGGCGCCTTCGCGCTGCAGGTCCAGCTCGGCGGCGAGGGTGTTTTCGACCTCGGCCACCACTTCGCGCGGGCGGATCTTGTCGGCGCGCGGGTGGGTGCGTTCGACCAGCGCGGCGGCCGACTTGAGCAGCGCGATGTCGGCGTCGATCTGCTTTTCGATATCCGGGCGCAGCACCTTGACCACCACCTGGCGGCCATCGGCCAGCGTGGCCGCGTGCACCTGAGCGATCGAGGCCGAAGCCAGCGGTTCCAGATCGAAGCTGGCGAACGCCTCACTGACCGGCCGGCCCAGCGCGGCTTCCACGATGCGCTGTGCGGTGGCGCCGTCGAACGGCTTGACCCGGTCCTGCAGCAGGGTGAGTTCGTTGGCGATGTCGGCCGGGATCAGGTCGCGGCGGGTGGACAGGATCTGCCCGAACTTGACGAAGATCGGGCCGAGGTCCTGCAGCGCCAGGCGCAGGCGCGCGCCGCGCGACTGCACGGCGATATCCGCCGAGGCACGCGGCACGAACGGCTTGGCCAGGCGCAGCCAGCCTTCCAGCGGGGTGCCTTCCAGCAGGTCGTCCAAACGGTAGCGCAGGATCACCCGACCAATGCGGCTGGCGCGGAACACGGCCTTCATGCGCGCACCTGGGCGAGGCGCTGCACGCGGGCGGCAATGCGTTCGACGTCGTCGCGCATCACATCCACATCGTCATGGAAGGCATCCAGTTCGGCTCGGGCTACCACGTCGCGCGACTCCTCGGTGACAAAATCGGCGGCGCTGTGCGCCAGGTCGGACGCGCCACGGCGCGCATGCTGCAGGGCCGAACGCAGGGCATTGGCGATCTGCACGCCCAGCACTTCGCCGAACACCCGCACGAACGGCTGCTGCCAGTCCGGATCGAAACGGCTGGCCAGCTGCTGCAGGCGGCGCGCCAGTTCGGCATCGCCAGAGACCTTGACCCGGCCGGCCGGGGCGTCGCCGCCACGGCGTGCGTTGGCCAGGAACGGGAGCTGCGCCAGCACCCCGCCCAGCGTGCTGCGCACGGCCAGGTCCGGTTCCTGCAGCGGGTCCACCGGGCCCACCGTTAGGCGCTCACCCTCGACACCGATCCGCATCGCCAGCGCGGGCGATTCCAGGGTCAGGGCGATGTGGCGGCCATCCAGCGCGACCAGCGCGCGGCGGGTGTCGGGATCCAGCGCCAGGGTGCGGTTGAGCGCGAGCTGCAGCGCATTGCCGGCCAGGGGCTTGAGGGAGGAGAGCAGGGAGCGGGGCATCGACGCATTCTACCTCGGCCCGGTTGCGGGCCGGGCACGGTGCAGCCACGCAGGGCGTGGCTCTACCCGGTCCCCATGCAACGACGGCCCGGGGGGGGGGGGGGGGGCCCGGCCGGGGGGGCGGGGGGGGGGGGGGGGTGTGGGGGGGGGGGGGGGGGGG
>NZ_JASCOP010000041.1:0-31767 GCF_029959395.1 Stenotrophomonas sp. PS02300 | reverse complement strand
AGGGCCGTCTCACCGAAGTGGACGTTGTTGCCGATGCTGCTTCGTCGTGCGACCCGGAGGTCTTTTCGTCGAAGCGAGCCGCCTATTATGTCAGGCTTTTCGTTTCCGTCAACACCTTATTTCGAAGGATGTTGCCGCCGCTTTGGCTTGGTGTTCACCGGGGTGAAGACCGCGTCGCAGCGAGGGAGCGAATACTAAAGACTTCTCAAAATTCGTCAAGCGCTTTTTTCAGATCGTACCGACCAACGGTCGACACCTACCGTGATTGCATGCATGCCGCACGCCGATGCGCAGCACGCGCGTTGCGCGTGCTGCGCAGGGCTGCCAACAATGCAGCTTCTTGTGGTCAGGGAAGCATGCGTCATGTCTGCGGTTGCCAAGCGTTCGTTGTTGCGCGATCTCTCATTGCCCGCGGTGGTCGCCGGCTTCATTACCGTGCTGGTGGGCTTCGCCAGTTCCGCCGTGATCGTGTTCCAGGCCGCACAGGCGGTCGGTGCAACGCAGGCGCAGATCGCCTCCTGGATGTGGGCGTTGGGGCTGGGCATGGGCGTGACCTGTATCGGGCTGTCGCTGCGCTACCGCGTGCCCGTGGTCACTGCATGGTCGACCCCCGGTGCGGCGATGCTGGTGGTGGGCACCGGCGCGGTGGCCTATAGCGATGCCATCGGGGCTTTCGTACTGGCTGCGGTGTTGGGCATGCTGGCCGGGTTCTCCGGTGTGTTCGCCAAGGTGATGCGCCGCGTGCCGATGGCGCTGGCCGCCGGCATGCTGGCCGGCGTGCTGCTGCGCTTCGGGCTGGATGTGTTCGTCTCCATGGGCACGCAGCTGGGCATGGCGCTGGCGATGTTCGCCACCTGGCTGGTCGGGCGCCGGCTGTTCCCACGCTACGCGGTGATCGCCACCCTGCTGGTGGGCGTAGGCGTTGCCGCCACACAGGGCCTGCTGCATGCCGAACAGCTGCGGCTGGAACTGGCCGCGCCGGTGTTCACCTGGCCCACCCTGTCGTGGCCGGCGGTGTTCGGCATCGCCCTGCCGCTGTTCGTGGTCACCATGGCCTCGCAGAACATTCCCGGGGTGGCGGTGATCCGCGCGTCCGGCTATGACACCCCGATCTCCCCCGTGATCGGCTGGATCGGGGTGGTCAATACCGTATTGGCCCCGTTCGGCGCCTACGGCCTCAACCTGGCGGCGATCACGGCGGCCATCTGCATGGGCCGCGAAGCGCATGAGGACCCGGCCCGGCGTTATACCGCCGCCGTGGCCGCCGGCGCTTTCTACATAGTGGTGGGTCTGTTCGGCGCGACGGTGGCCGCAGTGTTCGCCGCCTTCCCCAAGGAACTGGTGGCCTGCGTGGCCGGCATCGCGTTGTTTGGCACCATCGCCAACAGCCTGGCCATGGCCCTGCGCGAGGAAAGCGATCGGGAGGCTGCACTGGTCACCTTCCTGGTGACCGCCTCGGGCCTGTCGCTGGCCGGGATCGGCTCGGCGTTCTGGGGCCTGGTGGCCGGTGGCATCTGCCTGGTGGCACTTCGGCCGCGCGCTCGCGCCCTGCCCTGAGCGCTGGCCGCGCTTACAGGGGCAGGACGCGGACGGTCTGCACCAGGCTGTGCCGCGCGCCCGGGGCCAGGGTGACCACGTCCGGGCCGGCGTTGGCCGCCTCCAGGCACACGTAGTTCTTCCAGCCGGCGCCGACGTCGGCCATCCTGGCCGCGCCTGCTTCGCCGGGGTTCCAGGCCACCAGCGAGCGGCTGCCCTGGGTGGTGATCTCGATGCTGCGCTTCAGCCCGGGGTCCTTCAGCACGTAGCGGCCGCCGGCCTGGGTATAGATGCGGTCGCTGCGGCCGGGGTCACGCGGGTCGTTGAGCGACCAGTCGCCCTGCTGGATGCGCGGGGTGGCGTAGTTCTCGAACTTGTCCAGGTAGGTCAGGCCATCCAGCCCGGACACGCTGACCTGCATCGCGTCGCTGACCTTGAAGTAGTTGTGCAGGGCCTGGGTGAAGGTCACCGGCTGACGGCCGGTGTTCTCGGTGACCAGGCGCTGCTCGAGGGTGCGGCCTATCCGCAGCTGCATGGTCAGGCGCAGATCGAGGTTGTCCAACGCGGGCGGAGCCAGGGTCAGCACCACGGTGCCGTCGGCGTCGCGCTGCGCGCTCTGCAGGGTCCACGGCACGTTGCGCACGAAGCCGTGCGAGGGCACGTCACTGCCCTGCCCCTGTTTGCCGAAGTATGGCCAGCAGACCGGGCTGCCGCCGCGGATCGGGGTCGGCAGCGCCTGCGCGGTGGGCGACAACCACAGCACGTCCTGGCCGCCCTTGGGAATGAACGAGAGCAGCTGCCCGCCGAACACCGAGATCGCGGCGCTGGCCAGCGGCGTTTCCACCTTCCAGGCCGGGAAGCCCTGGATGTCGACGATGCTCAGGCCCTCGAGCTTGGGCAGCGCTGTGCCGGGGGCGGCCGGCGACTGGACGAGGCGGGCATGGTTGGGCGGCAGGGAAAACGCTGTGCTGTCGGGCATGGCGGTAGTGGGCTTGGGTAGAGGGGGTGCGCTGCGCAGGGCGGTGAGGATGCGTTGGCCGGCGCGGCCGTCCGGATTGGGCCAGCCCAGCGCCTGCTGTTCGGTCTGGATGGCGCGCCGGGTGGCAGTGCCGACCATGCCATCGGCGGCACCGATGTCGTGGCCGCGGGCGAGCAGCAGGGTCTGCAGCTCGCGGCGCTCGGTGCGCCCGATGCCGGGATCGTCGGTGGGCCACGCCGCCACGATGCCGGGGCCGCCGCGCAGGCGGTCGGCCAGGGTAGCGATGGCCAGGGCGTAACTCTCGGCGGCGTTGTAGGCGTAGATCGCGTCGTAGTTGCGGAACACCAGCCAGGCCGGGCCCTTGGCGCCGGTGGGCAGCAGCAGCGCGGCGTTGGCATCCTCAGGCAGCCCCGCAGGCGCGAGCGCGCCGCCCCCGATCGGGGCGATGCCCAATGCACGCCAGGCCGCGAGCGGCTTGCGCTGGGTGCGCCCGGCCAGGTTGGCATTGAAGCCGGCGGGGATCTTCACTTCGATGCCCCACGGCTGGCCGGTGCGCCAGCCGGCCTGCTTGAGGTAATTGGCGGTGGAAGCCAGCGCGTCGGGAATGCTGGCGACCAGGTCGCGGCGGCCATCGCCATCGCCGTCCACCGCGATGCGCGCATAGGTGGAAGGCATGAACTGGGTGTGGCCAAAGGCGCCGGCCCAGGAGCCGGTCAGGCCATCGGCACTCAGATCACCGGCGTCCAGCAGCTTGAGCAGGGCCAGCAGCTCGCCGCGGAAGAACGGCTGGCGGCGGCCGTTGCAGGACAGGGTGGCCAGCGACTGCAGCAGCGGGCGCTTGCCGAACACGCGGCCGTAATCGCTCTCCACGCCCCAGACCGCGACGATGGTGGCCGGATCGACGCCGTATTGCGCCGATACGCTGGCGAGCAGGTCGCGGTGCTGGTCCAGGCGGGCGCGGCCGTCGTCGACGCGCTGGGTATCGACCAGGGCGGCCAGGTAATCCCACAGCGGCGTGGTGAACTCCGGCTGCGCATCCAGCAGCGGCAGCACGCTCAGGTCCGGGGTGAGGCCGGCGGTGAGCCGGGTGAACCCGGCCGCGCTGACGCCCTGCTTGAGCGCCTGCGGCTGCAACGCGGCCAGGCAGCGGTCGAAATCGTCCTGCGGCGCGGCAGCGACCGGGGTGCTGGCGAGCAACAGCGCGCCCAGCAAGCCGACGGTGGTAACCCTCATTGGCGTGAATCCCTGCAGCCAAGTGTTACCGCATGATAGCGGCAACCCATGCGGTTCAGGCCCGTTCCAGCAACCGCAGGCCGAAGGCGGGGGCATCGGCATTCCACTGCATGCGCACGCGCAGGCCGGCCTCGGCGATCAGCGCGCCGAAGGCGGCGTCGGTGTATTTGTGGCTGTATTCCACCGTCATCGCTTCCCCGTCGGCGAAATCGAACGCGCGGCCGGCCACGTGCACCCGCTGTGCGCAACGGCTGACAAGCTCGGTTTCAATGCGCAGGCGCGGCACGCTGTAACGCGCGCGGTGCACGAAGCCGTCCAGGTCGAAGTCGCTGCCGATCTCGCGGTTGAGCCGGCGCAGCAGGTTGAGGGTGAACGCCGCCGTGACCCCGGCCGCGTCGTTGTAGGCCGCTTCGATCAGCGCCGGATCCTTGTGCAGGTCGATGCCGATCAGCGCCAGCCCGGTCGGCCCCATGGTCTGGCGCATGGCATCGAGCAGCGCCACGGCGTCGTCGTGGGCGAAGTTGCCGAGCGTGGAACCGGGGAAGAACAGCAGCCGGCGTGCCGGTTCGCGCTGCGGTTCGGGCAGCGTCACCGGGCGGGTGAAATCAGCGCAGACCGGCAGCATCTCGATCTCCGGCAGCGCTTCGGCCAGCCGGGCCACGCTGTCGAGCAGCGCCGCGCGCGAGATCTCGATGGGGGTGTAGGCCACCGGATCGGCCAGTGCATGCAGCAGCAGCTCGGTCTTGCGGCCACTGCCACTGCCCAGTTCCACCACGTGCAGGTGCGGCCCCACGGCGCGGGCGATCTCGGCGCTGACCTGCTGCAGCAGCTGCAGTTCGGTGCGGGTGGGGTAGTACTCGGGCTGGCGGGTGATCTGTTCGAACAGCTGCGAGCCGCGCGCATCGTAGAAATACTTGGACGGCAACTGGCGCGGATGCTGGGACAGGCCATGCAGGATATCGGCGGTGATCCGCGCGCGATCCGGTTGCAGGTCGGTCAACGCATCCAGGGCATCACTGACGGTACTCATGCGGCATCCTTGGCCAGGCGCAGGCCGGCGAACTGCCAGCGCGCCGACGGTGCGAAGAAATTGCGGTAGCTGGGACGGATGTGGTCGGCCGGGGTGGCGCAGCTGCCGCCGCGCAGCACCCACTGCCCGCACATGAACTTGCCGTTGTATTCGCCGAGGTTGCCCTCGAAGGTGCGGAAGCCCGGATAGGCCCCGTAGGCGCTGCTGGTCCATTCCCAGACATCGCCGAACAGCTGCGCGTGGCCCTGTGCGCTGTCGTGGTCGGGTGCGGCCGGATGCAGGCGCTCGCTGTCGGCGAAGTTGCCCTGCGGCGCCTGCCCGGCGGCGGCCGCTTCCCATTCGAATTCGGTGGGCAGGCGCGCACCGGCCCAACGGGCGTAGGCGTCGGCTTCGAAGTAGCTGAGGTGGCAGACCGGTGCATCGGGGTCGAGCGGGCGCCAGCCAGCCAGGGTGAACTCGCGCGCCAGCGCGTCATCCCAGTACAGCGGGTGCTGCCAATGTTCCTGCTGGCACAGGCTCCAGCCCTCGCTCATCCAATGGGCGGGCTCGCGATACCCCCCTGCTTCGACGAAGCGGCGGAACTCGGCATTGCTGACCGGGCGATTGGCGAGTGCATGGGCCGGCACCAGCACGCGGTGCACCGGTGATTCGTTGTCATAGGCGAACGCGGCATGCGCCGGCCACGCGGGCGCGCCGATCTCGACGATCTGCTCGGGGCTGTGGATCCACGCCAGCGGCGAGGCGGTACCGGTGCTGCGCGGCAGGTCGTCGCGGTAGGCCGGCTGCAGCGGGTTGCTCCACAGCGCGTGCTTGATGTCGGTGAGCAGCAGCTCCTGGTGCTGCTGTTCGTGGTGCAGGCCCAGCATCAGCTGCCGGGTGGCCTGCTCATCCAGTACACCCGCCTGCAGCGCCGCGAGCACGCGCTGGTCGACCAGGCTGCGGAAGCGCAGCACCTCGTCCAGTGACGGCCGTGACAGCAGGCCGCGCTGCGGCCGGGCATGCGCCGGGCCGATGCTCTGGTAGTAGCTGTTGAACAGGTAATGCCAATCGGCGTCGAACGGGACGTAGCCCGGCTGGGTCGCCAGCACGAAGCGCTCGAAGAACCACGTGGTATGGGCCAGGTGCCACTTGGCCGGGCTGGCGTCGGGCATGCTCTGCACCATCGCGTCTTCGGCGCTGAGCGGTGCGGCCAGGGCCACGCTGCGGGCGCGTACCCGGGCGAACTGGGCCGCCAGCGCGGTGGCGGCGGTAACGGCGGAAGGAGGCGGGGCAACGACGGCGTTCATCGCACGAAGGATCGGCGAGCATGGGTGAGCGCGATGTCATGGCGCGGCGTACGTGGTGTTACGCCGTTCAAGTTGAATAGGCGATCAGGGCAGCGCGTCGAGATAGAACCAGCGCCCATCAAGGCGCACGAAGCGGCTGTGCTCCTGCATCTTCACCGCGCTGCCGCCGCCGATCCGGTAGCGCGCGGTGAAGCGCACCTGGGCGTGGTCGGCATCCTGCAGGGTGTGTTCGTGCACGGTCAGGCCCAGCCAGCGCGTGCGCTGCCCGGCCGGTTCGTCGAGCGACAGGGTCTCGGGGCGGGTATCGGGATGCCAGCTGGCCAGCAGGTAGGCCGGCAGCTGTTGCACGTACGCGCTGTAGCGCGAGCGCATCAACGCCTCGGCATCGGGCGCGGGCTCACCGGCGTGGAAGCGGCCGCAGCAGGCGGCGTAGGCGACGGGGCGGCCGCAGGGACAGGGATCGGCAGGGGTCATGGGCGTATTGTGCCGCGAGGAGGCGTATGCTGGCGCGCTTTCCGCCGTGATGCGCTGCCGTGTTCGAGCTGGTTCCCCCTGAACTGTTGTGGTTGGTGGCGATCGCCTTCATCGCCGGCCTGGTCGATGCCGCCGTGGGGGGCGGTGGGTTGGTGCAGCTGCCCGGGCTGTTCACCGTGCTGGCGCAGCACACCCCGGCGATGCTGTTTGGTACCAACAAGTTCAGCTCGATGTTCGGCACCGCCGCAGCGGCGTTCCGCTACGCGCGCAACGTGCGCTTCCCGTGGCGACCAGTACTGTTCGCGGCGGCCACGGCGTTCGTGTTCTCGTTCGCCGGGGCCACGGCGGTCAGCCTGCTGCCCAAGGACGCGGTGCGCCCACTGGTGCTGGTGCTGCTGGTGGCGATGCTGGGCTACACATTGTGGAAGAAGGACTTCGGCGCGCTGCACCGGCCGCGCGAGATCGGCCGCAGGGAGCTGGCCACCGCGCTGGCGATCGGCGCGGTGATCGGCTTCTACGATGGCTTCTTCGGGCCGGGCACCGGCAGCTTCCTGATCTTCCTGTTCGTGCGCTTCTTCGGGCTGGATTTCCTGCGCGCTTCGGCTGCGTCGAAGGTGGTCAACCTGGCCACCAACGTGGCCGCGATCTCGTTCTTCGTGCCGACCGGCAACATCCTGTGGCTGTTCGCGATCCCGATGGCCACCGCCAACATCGTCGGTTCGGTGGTCGGGACCCGGCTGGCGCTGCGCGGCGGCACGCCGTTCATCCGCAAGCTGTTCGTGGGCCTGGTGGTGGTGCTGATCGCCCGGATGGGCTGGGACACGTTCGCCGGCTGAGCAGGTCAGTCCTCGACCTGCTCCGCCACCGCGCGGGTGCGCTCGGGCAGCTTGAGCCGCTTGCCTTCTTCGTCGTACTCGATCAACAGCACGCCGGAGTCGTGGCGGCCGCTGATCTCGACGAAGCAGGCGCCGCCGATGAAGGGCTCCAGCGTCATCACCGATTTCAGCGGGGTGGCCACCACCATCTGGAAGCCGAAGTTCTCGAAGATGTTCATCGCCAGGGCGGTGAACTCGTTGTCGGCCTTGTCGAACGCTTCGTCCAGCACCACGGCGGCATAGCTGGGCAGCTGGCTGTCGGCGCCGCCGAGCTGGTAGCGCAGCGCCGCCGCCAGGCAGGTGGTGGCCAGCTTCTGCCGCTGGCCACCGGACTTGCCGGCGCCGCTGCGGTAGATCTCGACCTGCTGGCGGGTGGCAGCGTCCAGCTCGACACCGATGAACTCCACATGCAGGCGCACGTCGAGCACGTTCTCGCGCCAGCGCTTGTCCTCGCCTTCCTGCGAGCCCAGCCGCTTGACCAGCTCTCGCAGCACGGCGAACTGGGTCTCGGCGACGTCGCGCTCTTCGGTCTGGTGATGCGACAGCACTTCGCGCAGGTGCTGGTGGAACTCGAGCACCTCCGGCAGGCGCCGGTCGCTGAGCTCGATGGTCAGCAGGGTGCCGCGGTTGAACGGCACCTGCTCCAGCGAGGCGTTGACCTCATCCAGGCGCTGGCCGATCGACTTGCGCGCTTCGGCGCTGTGCCTCTGCAGGGCCAGTAGGTTGTTCTTGCTCTGGTTCTGCAGCAGGTCGAAGAAGCGCTCCTCGTGCTGGGGCAGGCCATCGCGCTCCAGCCGCGCCAGGCGGGCCAGGTAATCCTCCGCGGAGGCCACCGATGCGGTGAAATCACCGGACTCCTCCGGCCATGCCTGCGCGAAGCGGCGGAAGCAGCCCACCAGCTGGGTCTCGACCCGGTGCACGTCCTGCTGGGACGAGGCGAGGCTTTCGTTGATGCCCTTGCTGATCTCGCGCATGTGCGCTTCCAGCGTTTCCAGGCTGAGCCCGCCGAGGATGTCCAGGCGCTTCTTCAGCCCGGCTTCCTGGGTGGCGCCCAGCGCCGGCAGCACCAGGGCGCGGCTGCGCTGGCGCTGGGCATCGAGCTTGTCGCGTTCGCGCGAGAGCTGGATGAGTTCGACCCGGGTGTCTTCGTAGGTGCGCCGGGCCTGCACGATGTCCGCACGCGCCTGGTCGATCTGCTGCGCCAGGCGGGCCAGGTCGGTATTGCCTTCGCGCAGTTCGCGCAGCGCGGTTTCAATGTCCTGCAGGCGTTGCAGCGCGGTGGCGACGTCGACCTCTTCCCACACCACGTTCACCAGCTGGTGGCAGGCCAGCCGACGTTCGTTGTCGAGGTCACGCTGGCCACGCAGGCGCGCGACATCCTCGTCGCAGGCGGCAATGCGCTGCGCCAGCTCCTGCGCCTCGCGGCGGAACACCGCCAGCTTTTCCTGGTTGTTGAAGCCCAGCAGCCAGCGACGGCGGTCGCCGATCGCGCTGCGGTCATCCTTTTCGAAGCGGTCGCCGGGATGCTTGACCTGGCCTTCGCGCGAGATGCCGCGTTCGACATCGCGCAGCTGCCTGGCATCGACGCACTCATAGTCGAAGCGCTTGCCCAGCTCGCGGCGCAGCCACGGCTCGAACACGCTGTCGCGCAACTCGAGCTTGTGCAGCAGCGAGCGCGCGGATGGCGAGCGTGCAATCGCGTCGTCGTTGCGGCGGACCCGATAGTAGGTCAGGCGCATGCCCAGCTGGGTGCGATTCACCCAGGCGTTGATCTCGTTGTAGTGCTTGTCTTCGACCAGCAGCGACTGTGCGAAGCCGAACAGCACGCGCTCGATCGCGCCCTGCCAGGCCGCCTGGTCGTCGTGGACCTGGATCAGCTCGCCCACGAACGGCAGTGCCGCCTCGGGCACGCCGGTCTCTTCGGACATCCGGCTGCGCAGCTTCTGCAGCGGCGCGGGAATGCTGGAGGGGTTGCGCTCCATGGCCTCCAGTTCCGCGCGGACGTCGGCGAAACGGCGGGTATCGTCCTGCTTGCCGGCCTGGCGCTCGGAGATGGCGTCATCCAGCGCGGCGGCGGCCTGCTGGCGATTGTCGAGTTCGCCCTGCGCGCGCGCGATCAGCGCAGCGAATGCATGGGCGTCATCGGGAAGTTCATTCTGCAGCTTGGCCGCGGCCTGGCGGGCCTGTTCGCGCTTGGACTGGCGGCGATCCTGCTCGGCCTGGGCACGGCCCTGTTCGCGTTCGAGTTCTTCGATGCGCTCGCCGCCCTGCTGGCGGCGCTGCAGCTCGAGTTCGGCCAGGTGCTCTTCGTGGTTGCCCAGGGCCTGCCGGCGCTGGGTTTCTTCGCCCTGCAGGCCGCGGTTGCGCACGTCGATTTCCTGCAGGCGCTTCTCCAGCAGCAGCTGCAGGCGCGATTCGCGGAAACTGTCCAGGCCCAGCTTGAGCGTCTCCTCGTCGGCACGCTGCAGGTTCATCGCCTTCAGTTCGGCATGCAGCGCGCGCGCCGGCAGCAGGGTTTCCACCTGCAGGCGAGCGGTGACCACCGACTTGTGCGCGCCATCGAGTTCGGCGAAATCGCTGACCAGCCGTTCGGCGGCATCGAAGGTCCGCGGCGTATCCAGCATGAAGTCGCGCAGGAAGACGTTCAGGTCGCCCAGGTTCTTGGCCGACTGCGTCTTGTGCAGCAGGCGCAGTGCCATTTCATTGTCGATGCCCAGCAGGTGCCGGAAGCGCTCGGCGTAGCCGGTGAAGCTGTCGAAATGGTGCACATCGCCCAGACGCTGCTTGAGCTTGCGCAGGTCCAGGTCGAAGCCGCCCAGGTCCTTGGCGATATCGAACGGGCGTTCGGCGATCAGGTAGTGCTTGCGCACGTCGGCGGCCGCCGCGCCGTTGCCGGCAATCCAGAACAGCCGCACCAGGCTGACCACGCGACCATCGCCGGCGCGGTACTCCAGCACCAGCGCGGTCCAGGTGGCGCCCTTGCGCAGGTACTGGGTGGCGATCTCGCCGGTGCCACGGTCCTGCTGGTCGGCCCACGCGCCACGCACGTAGGACACCAGGTTGCGGTCGCGGCCGCTGCGTTCGGCTTCGCGCGCGGCGGCGTTGAAGTCGACGATCGACGGCGGCACCAGCATCGCCGACATCGCATCGAGCAGGGTCGACTTGCCGGAGCCGGAACGGCCGACGAACAGGAAGCCGCGCTCGGCGATCGGAACCTCGGTCAGGCCGTTGAAGGTGCCCCAGTTATGCACCTGCAGCCGACGCATGCGGAACTGCTGCTGGCGCGGGTCCGGCAGCCCTTCGGTGAACAGGGCAGGAGTGTTCTTGGAGATGGCCATGCGTTATCGGTCGTTCCGTTCAGGCTTTGGCAGCAGGGGTTTCGCGCAGCTGGCGGTACACCGACGAGAGTGCGGACACGTCTTCGGCGGAGAACAGCAGCTTCAGTGCGGGCGATACTTCGTGCCGGTCTTCCTGGCCCGCCAGGCGGGTCAGGATGTGGTTTTCTTTCATCTTCTGCACCGCCGCCGCGACGCGACGGTTGAACCCGGCGCGGTCGGTGGAGAGGTTTTTCTCATAGATCGCCAGGGCTTCGGCCATCTCGGTGTCGGCCACGACGGCGCGATTGCCACGGGCGTCCGCCTCGGCCAGCTGCTGGCGCAGGTACAGCAGCAGCACCGAGTCGATGAAGGTCAACGGCGAGCTGCGCAGCAGTACCGGTGCTTCAACGTCTTCGGTGTCGGCCTGGCGGGTGAACGCCACGCCGCTGTCGCGGTCCAGCACCAGTTCCAGGAACAGGTCGGCCAGCGACGAACGGATGGCCGCTTCGCTGCGGATCAGTGCCGGCCACAGCTTGGGGTGGCGCAGCTGGTCGATGCTGGGGCCGATCAGCAGCTGGCACAGCGCGCGGCGCCCCTCCAGCGGCAGCCGACCGGTATCGCCCAGGTAGTAGACGTCGTTGTTCCGCCGCGGCAGCGGCGTGACCACGACCGGCTCTGCGTCGAGGTCGGGTACATCGCCGTCGATCAGGGCGGCGTCGTTGGACTCTTCATGCCAGTTCATGGCGTTTCTCCTGGGTGAACCAAACCAACGGGATACGGGCCCGCCGCCACTGTCCATCGCCGCCGCGCCAATGCGCGGTTTCCTGTTCGCCCTCCACCACCGTGCCGTGGCGCGTGCCCAGCGACAGGTAGCCGATCACGCTGCCCAACCCCTGCGGCGCCTCGCGCTGCGACAGCGCCTGGGCAATGCTCAGTTTCGGCTGGATGGCCAGCAGGTCGTGGAGGTCGCGGCGCAGGGTGCGGAAGTCAATTTCCGACGAGGCCACCAGGTCGCCGACGCTTTCCAGCGAAATGCTGGCGGCATCATTGCGCTGCACGCTGCCATCGACATGGGCGCTGCGCGGGTCATGCAGTTTCCACTGCGACCACGAGCGCAGGCGGCTGGTGGTGAGCTGCAGGTCGCGGCCGATCGGCCGCTGGGCGGTGAATTCATCACGCAGCGCCAGGGCTTCGGACTGCGCCTGCTTGAGCAGCTGGTTGAGCCGGCGCTGCTCAAGATACCCGCGGCTCTGCACGAAGCCGCGCAGACTGCGCGCGAAGTGCTGCAGGACATCATGGACCTGGCCACCGCGGTCGAGCATGGTGCCGGTGAAGCCGCGCAGGAAGGCGCGCTCGTCGCGGTCCAGCTTGCGGGCGAAGCCGCGCGCGAGCACGGTTTCCAGCGCCGCATCCAGCTGGGCGCTCTGTTCGGCATCGTTGAGCAGCCGCCAGAAGGCCTGGAAGCTGCGCCCGGCGTCACTGTCGCCGATCACGTCGACGCCTTCGAACAGCCGCGACAGCACGTCGCCGCGCTCGCTCTCGTCGTCGATGATGCGTTCGCGGAACTCGCGGTTCAGGCGCTCGAAGTCGTCGCGGACGCGGCGGAAGTCTTCGGTGAGGTCGTCGGCCAGGCCGATGATCTGGCGCGCACGTTCCAGCGCGCGCTTGCCATCGAGGGTGGCCACGCGGCCCACGCCGACCCGTGCGATCTCCGCGTCGATGCGGTCGCGCTCGTCGCGCAGTGCCGACAGGCGGGCGTCCGGATCGGATTCGGTCTGTGCGGCCAGCTGCGAGAGCTGTTCGATGACCAGCGCCAACCGGCTTTCGGTGGCGGCCACGCGGCTCTGCTCCAGGCTGTCGGCGAAGCGGATCGCCTGCAGCGCCTGGGTGGACAGTTCGTACTGCTCCTGGTCGGCGCCCTCGGGCAGGCGCCGCTCCAGCCAGCCCTGCGCCAGCCAATGGGCGATGTAGGCCTGGGCGGTGCGCGGCAGCTCGCGCGACAGTTCTTCGCCGTTGAGCTGGTCCAGGGCGCGCTGCAGGCGGTCGTGCAGCACGGCCGCCGGCAGGGTGCGCTCGCCGTCCATCAGCAGGCTCTGCAGCAGGCCGATGATTTCCGGGGCATTGGCAGCGGCCAGCAGCTTCCACTGGGGCTGCTCACGCAGGGTGCGGTAACGGGTGATGCGTTCGCGGTGCTTCATGCAGCCAGGACATCCGGATAGACGCCGCGCGGCCAGGCGCCGCGCAGCGGGAGGGGCACCGGCCCGGCAAGGTCCTGCCGGGCGCGCGAGGGTCTCAGCGCTTGCCGCCCACTTCAATGAAGCGCAGGAACTCGGCACGGGTGCGGGCATCTTCGCGGAAGCTGCCCAGCATCTTGGAGGTGACCATGCTCACGCCGCGCTTGTGGATGCCGCGGGTGGTCATGCACTCGTGCGCGCCTTCCACCACCACGCCCACGCCGATCGGCTGGAGCACGTCCTGGATGCACTGGGCGATCTGCGCGGTCATCTTTTCCTGGACCTGGAAGCGGCGGGCATAGGCCTCCACCACGCGGGCCAGCTTGCTGATGCCCACCACCTTGCCGGCCGGCAGGTAGCCGACGTGCACGCGGCCGATGATCGGCGCCATGTGGTGTTCGCAGTGGCTTTCGTACTCGATGTCGCGCAGCACGATCAGCTCGTCGTAGCCGGCAACCTCTTCGAAGGTCCGTTCCATGTAGGCGCGCGGGTCGTCGCGGTAGCCGCTGAACCAGTCGCCATAGGCTTCGGCGACGCGCCGCGGGGTGTCCAGCAGCCCTTCACGGGTGGGATCTTCACCGGCCCAGCGCAGCAGGGTGCGCACGGCCGATTCGGCCTCGTCCTGGGTCACCGGGGTCACGTCGTTGTCTTGTTTGCTCATTACATACAGCACCCGAAGGGGGGCGAGCATCGTACCCGATAGACCCCCCGGGCGTCCCCCGGGCGTTGGGCTGCGGTTGGGCCAGGGGTATTGATAGGAATGAAATTAGTAGTATCCTATCGATCTACCATGAAACGCTCCCTCGACGAACGCACCCAGCTGCAGATGCAGCTCAGCTCCGGCCTGCTCCACTCAGGGCGGCAATGGCAGCGCCTGGCCGACCAGGCCCTGGGCAGCTATGGCATTTCGGCCGCCTGCACCATGCCGCTGCTGATGATCGGCCGGGCCGGCGGGGGTATCCGCCAGGTCACCCTGGCCCAGCAGCTGGGCATGGAAGGCCCCTCGCTGGTGCGCCTGCTGGACAAGCTGTCGGCCAGCGAACTTGTCCGCCGCGAGTGCGATGCCAGCGACCGCCGGGCCAACCTGCTGTGGCTGACCGACAAGGGCGAAGCGCTGGTAAGCGAGCTGGAAAGCCAGCTGATCGGCCTGCGCCAGGATGTGTTCGGCGAGTTGAGCACCGAGGAACTGCGCACCGTGCTGAAGCTGTGGAAGCTGCTGGCCGATGCGTCCGACCGGGTGGTGTAAGGGATGTACGGTGAATTCAGTCTCTATGGTGTGTTCGTCCCGACCCTGCTCGGGCTGATGCTGCTGGCCTACCTGCTCAAGAGCGGGCTGCGCCTGGTCCTGCAGCGCACCGGCGCCTATCGCCACATCTGGCACCCCGCCCTGTTCAACCTGGCCGTGTACGTGATCGTGCTCGGCGGGTTGTTTTCCCTGATGCGTTGGATGCAATCGTGAACAAGATCCTCAAGCACACCTTCCCGGTCGTCCTGACCGTGGTTGCCGTCATTGCCGCCCTGCTGGTGCTGCGCCACCTGTGGTCGTACTACATGGACGAACCGTGGACCCGCGACGCGCACGTCAGCGCCGATGTGGTCCAGGTCGCGCCGGACGTGTCCGGGCTGGTGGAAGCGGTGAAGGTGGCCGACAACCAGCCGGTGAAGCGCGGCGAGGTGCTGTTCGTGGTGGACCGCGCGCGTTACCAGATCGCGCTGGAGCAGGCCCAGGCCACCCTGGGCGAACGCCGCGCCACGCTGGAGCAGCTGCGCCGCGAGATCGCCCGCGACCGCAGCCTGCAGGACCTGGTAGCCGCCGAGGACGCCGAAGTGCGCCGCGCCAAGCTGCAGGCCGCGCAGGCCTCCACCGCCACCGCGCAGGCCGCGGTGGACCTGGCCAAGCTCAACCTGGCCCGCACCGAAGTGCGCAGCCCCAGCGACGGCCACGTCAACGACCGCACCGTGCGTGCCGGCGACTACGTCACCGCCGGCCGCCCGGTGATGGCGGTACTGGACACCGGCTCGTTCCGGGTGGACGGCTACTTCGAGGAAACCCGCCTGCGCGGCGTGCATGCCGGGCAGAAGGTCGACATCCGCCTGATGGGCGAGGCGCAGCCGCTGCAGGGCCACGTGCAGAGCATCGCCGCCGGCATCGAGGACCGTTACCGCAGCGAGGGCTCCAGCCTGCTGCCGAACGTGACCCCGGCGTTCGACTGGGTGCGGCTGGCCCAGCGCATCCCGGTGCGCATCCACATCGACACCATACCCACCGGCGTGAACCTGATTGCCGGGCGCACCGCCACGGCCACCATCGAGCCGGACGCCGCCACTCCCACCCCCACGCCGGCGCAACCGGCACGGGCGGCCCTGTGAACCGCCCGGCCCTGCACCGCATCGCCTTCGCCCTGGCGCTGACCAGCAGCCTGGCCGCATGCCGCACGGTCGGCCCGGATTACGCGGTACCCGCCGGTTCGGCGTTCCAGCGCCCTGAGGCCAATGCGGCCTTCATCGACACCGGCAACCCGCAGGTGGCGCCCGGCGCCGCGCTGCCGGCACGCTGGTGGGAGCTGTACCAGGACGCCACGCTCAACGGGCTGGTGGAACAGGCGCTGCGCGACAACGTGGAACTGAAGGTGGCCGATGCCAACCTGCGCCGCGCCGCCGCCGTGTACGAGCAGGCGCTGGATGCCGGTGGTTTTGAGTACGAAGCCGAGGCCGGGGTCAGCCGCGCGCAGCTGTCGGCCGAATCCTTCCTGCTCGAGCACGAGCTGCCGCCGATCAACCTGGCCGACGGCAAGTTCGCGGTGTCCTACCAGTTCGACCTGTTCGGCAAGCTCAAGCGCGCCTCCGAAGCCGCGCGGGCCGACGAGCAGTCGGTGGCCGCCGCGATGGACCTGGCGCGGGTCTCGCTGGTGGCCCAGGTGGCCGGCAGCTACGTGGAGATCTGCCACGCCAACCACGAACTGCACGTGGCCGAGCATTCCCTGCAGCTGCAGCAGCGCAGCCGCGAGGTGACCCAGCGGCTGATCAGCGCCGGACGCGGCACCCCGCCGGAACTGGCCCGCGCCAATGCCCAGGTGGCGATGCTGGAAGCCGCACTGCCGCCGCTGCAGGCCCAGCGCCAGGCCTCCGAATACCAGCTGGCCGCCCTGCTCGGCCGCACCCCGGGCCAGCTGCCCGAGGGCGTGGATGCGTGCGACCACGCCCCGACCCTGGCCCAGCCGCTGCCGGTGGGCGATGGCCGCACGCTGCTGCAGCGCCGCCCCGACATCCGCCAGGCCGAACGCAAGCTGGCCGCGGCCACCGCGCGGATCGGCGTGGCCACCGCCGAGCTGTACCCGGACATCCGCCTGGGCGCCTCGCTGGGCGCGGCCGGCCTGCTCGCCGATTTCGGCGAGCCGCTGACCCAGCAGTGGTCGTTCGGCCCGCTGATCTCGTGGACGCTGCCGTCCTCGGGCACCCACGCGCGCATCCACGCCACCGAAGCCGGGGCCGATGCGGCGCTGGCCGAGTTCGACCACAGCGTGCTGCAGGCGCTGCGCGAGACCCAGACCGCGCTGAGCCGCTACGCACACGACCTGCAGCGCCTGCAGTCCCTGCAGCAGGCGCAGGCCCAGGCCGCACTGGCCGCCGAGCAGAACCGCCGGCTGTACCAGGGCGGGCGCACCCCGTACCTGTCCAGCCTGGATGCCGACCGCACCCTGGTCTCCGCCGATGCCACGCTCGCCCAGCAGCAGGCGCAGGTCTCGCGCGACCAGATCCAGCTGTTCCTGGTCCTCGGCGGCGGCTGGAACGCCGACGCGGTGGCACAGGACTGACCCATGCTGCTGCTCGACCGCCAGGCCTGGCTGTTCTCGGTAAAGACCTTCCTGGCCGCCCTCGCCGCGCTCTACATCGGCCTGGCCGGCAACCTGTCACGCCCGTACTGGGCGATGGCCACCGTCTACATCGTGACCCAGCCGATGCTGGGCCCGACCCGGGCCAAGGGCGTGTACCGCATCGTCGGCACGCTCATTGCCGGCGCGGCCACGCTGCGGATGCTGCCGCACCTGGTGGAAACCCCGCTGCTGCTGAGCGCGGCGATGTCGCTGTGGCTGTCGGCGTGCCTGTTCATCGCCCTGCTCAATCGCGGCCCGCGCGGCTATGCGTTCCTCCTGGCCGGTTACACCACCGCGTTCATCGGCTTCCCCGCCGTGACCTCACCAGACACCATCTTCGACACGGTGGTGGCGCGCAGCGAAGAAATCATCCTGGGCACGGTAGTGGCGGTGCTGTTCGCCTCGCTGTTCTTCCCCACCTCGGTGCGGCCGATGCTGCGCGCGCGGATCGGGGGCTGGATGGGCGATGCCGCGCAGTGGTGTCGTCAGATCCTGCTGCGAGGCCAGGCACATGGCCCGCGCAACCGGCTGGCCGCCGACCTGGTGCAGTTCGAGGCGTTGATCGAGTTCCTGCGCCGCGATGACCCGCGCCATGCCGGTGCGGCGGTGTCGATGGAACGGCTGCGCGAGCGCATGCTGCTGATGCTGCCGGTACTGTCCTCCATTGCCGACCGGCTGGGCGCGCTGCGCGCCGGCGGCCGCGCGCTGCCGCCCGGGCTGGAGCCGCTGGTGGACGACATCGCGCACTGGCTGGAACGGCCCGGCCATTCCAGCGCGGAAGACTACACCGACCTGCGCGCGCGGATCCTGGCGCTGAAGCCGGCGGTGGATGGCGAACTGGACCACCTGCTGCTGGTGACCCTGCTGCTGCGCCTGGAAGAGCTGGTGGACCTGTGGCAGGACTGCGCCACGCTGCAGGACGCCATTGAGCACGGCAGCGCGCCGCGCGATACCGCCCATTACCGGGTGCGCGCCAAGCGCGTGGGCGCGGCCCGCCACGTGGACTACGGCATGGCGCTGTTTTCCGCCGCCAGTGCCGGCGTGGCGCTGATGACCTACTGCGCGCTGTGGATCGGGCTGGGCTGGGAAGGCGGTGGCAACGGCGCGATGATGGCCGCGGTGGCCGCCGCGTTTTTCGCCGCGCAGGACGACCCGGCGCCGAGCATGCTGCAGTTCCTGCTGTGGGCGATCGTGGCCAGCCTGGTGGCCGGCGTGTACCTGTTCGGCGTGTTCCCCGCCGTGCACGACTTCGGCAGCCTGGCGCTGGTGCTGGCGGTGATCTTCCTGCCGCTGGGGCTGCTGCTGCACCGGCCCAAGACCGCGTTGATCGGGTTGCCGCTGACGGTCAACCTGGTGGCCCTGCTGAACGTGCAGAACACCTACAGCGCCAACATCCAGAGCTTCATCAATTCGGCCGTGGCGATGTTCATCGGCATCGGCTTTGCGGTGGTGATGACCCGCCTGTTCCGCTCGGTGGGGGCCGAATGGACCGCCCGCCGGCTGGTGCGCCAGGGCTGGACCACGCTGGCCGAAGCGGCCGAAGGCCGTGGCCAGCAGGACCGCCAGCAGTTCGCCGCGCGCATGCTGGACCTGTTGGGCCTGCTCGCCCCGCGCCTGGCCGCCACCCCCGAAGGCAGCGACATCGCCTCGGTGGACATGCTCACCGAGGCCCGCATCGGCCTGAACATCCTGCAGCTGCGCCGCGCGCGGCATGGCCTGCCGGCGGCGAGCATGCAGGCGATCGAGGCGATCCTGGACGACGTGGCCGCGCATTACCGCGCCCAGGTGGCGCTGCGCCGGCCGCAGCCTGCGCCGCCCGCGTTGCAGGCCAAGCTGGAGGCCTCGCTGAAACGGGTGCAGACGGTGGAGGCCGGCAAGGCGCGTGACGAGGCGCTGATGGGCGTGCTGGGGCTGCGCTATGCACTGTTCCCGGAGCAGCCGGCGGTCACACAGGGGGGAGTATCCTGACGCCCTGCATTCCTGCATGGAACAAGGTGATCCCCAATGAGTTACGACGTGATGGTATTCGACCCGGCCGCAGCGCCACGCGACGCCGAGGCGTTCCTGCAGTGGTACGACGCGCAGACCGAATGGAACGAGAAGCACGAGTACGACGATGCCGCCGTGTCGGTGCCGGCGCTGCAGGCCTTCTTCGCCGAGCTGGCGGAAGACTTCCCGCCGATGGACGGTCCCCTGTCCGATGACGAGGATGACCGCCCGCAGGTGACCGACTACAGCATCGGCACCCACGTGATCTATGCCTCGTTCGACGACGAGGTGGCCGAAGATGCCCATGGCCAGGTGCAGATCCTGGCCAACAAGCACCAGGTGGGCTTCTTCGACGTCAGCGGCGACGGTGCGATCGTGTATCCGGATGGCACCGTGCTGATCCCCGGGGAAGAAGAAGAAGGCGACGCCTGATTCTGTAAGGGGCGGTAGAGCCTTTCTCTACCAGAGTTCGCCTTGGGCGGGCTCTTCAGGTGCAGCCGGGCAAGGCCCGGCTCTACCATCCAGCCGCTGTGCCATCCCGGACAACCGGCTGGCATGCCGCGCCAACGCGGCCTGCAACACCTCCGCACTGCCCAGTACATGCAGCGCCTGCCGCGCGCGGGTCATGCCGGTGTACACCAGCTCGCGCGACAGCACCCGGTTGTCGCGCCGTGGCAGCTGCAACCAGACCTCATCGAATTCCGAGCCCTGTGCCTTGTGCACGGTCATGGCGAAGGCGCTTTCGTGCGCGGGCAACGCGGCCGGGTGGAACGCGCGTGGCTGCTCGGGGCTGTCGCCGGGGAACCAGGCCAGCATCGCGCCTTCGCGGCTGCGCAGGCATAGCCCGATATCGCCGTTGAACAACCGGTGCCGGTAGCTGTTTTCGGTGATCAGCAGCAGCCGACCGTGGAAGTAGCGCGGGCCACTGCCAGGGCGCGCGCTGCCGGCCAGAGCCGCTTCAATCCGTTCGTTGAGGCCGCGTGCCCCCTGCGGACCTTCGCGCAGCGCGGTGAGCAGGCGCAGGCGGCCGGCCTGCGCCAGCGCCTGCACCGGATCATCTGCGTCGCCCAACCCGCGCCAATGCGCCAACAGGGTCTGCCGGTGCTGCTGCAGCGGATCGACCTGGTCTTCGTGGAATGCCACGCCGGCCAGGGTGTCACCGCGCAGCAGCTGCAGCGCGGCGGCGCTGTCGCCTTCGCGCACCGCGCGCGCCAGCGGCGCCAGGTCCAGCGCATCGCTCTGCCGGTAGCCGCGCTGGAGTTGCACGCGGCGGCCGGCGAACGCGCGGGGCGGGGCCAGCGGCAGCAATGCAGGGGCCGCGAGCAGTTGTTGCAGCGCAGCCGCATCGTCGGCCTGGGTGCCCAGGCCGTCGCCGCTGGCCTGCAGGATCGCGCTGAGCACATCGCCGGCCTCCACCGACGGCAGCTGGTCCGGGTCGCCCAGCAGCACCAGCCGGGTCCCGCTGGCCACCGCTTCGACCAGCTTGGTCATCAGCGGCAGGTCGATCATCGAGGCCTCGTCCACCACCACGATGTCGTACGGCAGCGGGTTGTCGGCATGGTGGCGGAAGCGTGGCGAATCGGGAATGACGCCCAGCAACCGGTGCAGGGTGGCGCCGGTGGTCGGCATGGCCTCGGCCAGTTCGGACGCCACACCGACCAGGCGCAACCGCTGCAGCGCCTGGCGCAGGCTGTCGGCCATGCGTTCGGCGGCACGGCCGGTGGGCGCGGCCAGTGCCACCCGGGGCAGATCCGCACCGGCCTGCTGCGCCTGCGCGGCCAGCAGCACCAGCAGGCGTGCGATGGTGGTGGTCTTGCCGGTACCGGGGCCGCCGGTGACCAGCACCAGCGGATGGCGCAGCGCTACTGCCGCCGCGCGCGCCTGGTGGTCGATGCCGTCCAGCGCCTGCGGGAACAGCTGGGCGAACAGCGTGGCGAGCCCGGCCGGATCGTGCGCCGGCAAAGAATGCGCGGCGATGCGCTGCAGGCCCAGCGCCAGGCGGCGTTCGTATTCGCGGTAACGGCGCAGGTACAGCAGGCCGTGTTCGAGTACCAGCGGTGCATCGGCGGCCAGCACATCGTCGCTGTCGGGCGATGCCACCCACGGCGATGCCTGCAACTGCGCCAGCCACGCCTCCGGTGCCGGCCAGTCCAGCTCGGCATCCACCAGTTTCCTGGGGGCAGCCGGGTCCACCCCGGCGTGGCCCTGCGCCACCGCCAGCGAGGCCAGCGCGGCGGCGGCCAGCACCGCATCCGGGGTGTCCGGCTGCAGCCGGCGCAGGCTCTGCGCCAGCGCATGGTCCAGGGTGCGCAGGGTGCCCTGCTTCAGCAGCGCGTCGAGCAGGCTCATGCCTCACCCCGCGCACGTGCCACCAGTTCGGCATGCTTCTCCGGGCCACCGGCAAACAGTGCATCCATCGCGTCGACCAGGGCCGGGGCGAAGCGCTGCGCGTGCACGCCCGGCGCGTCCGCGCGCCCCGCTTCCAGGCCGCGGCAGAACAGATAGCGGATGCCGCCCAGGTCGCGTTCCTGTGTGTAGCCGCTGCCCAGCCGGAAGCGCAGCCAGCGGTGCAGTGCCACGGTGTAGATGAGCGCCTGCAGGTCGTACTCGCTGCTTTGCATGGCGGCGGCCAGGCGCGCGGCGTCATAGCCGGGCAGCCGGTTGGATTTGTAGTCGAGCACGTACCAGCGCCCATCGCGCACGTAGGTAAGATCGATCTTGCCGGTCATCAGCCCTTCCAGCTGGCGCCGCGTGCCGAAGCTGCGGCGGTCCAGCGCCACGCCGTGGTGGTGCAGCAGCTGCAGCAGCGCCGGCACGGCGGTGGGCTGCATGGCGAAGTGGAACTCGATTTCGGCCCGGCGTTCCTGCGGGGGCAGGCTGTGCAGCGCGCCGCCTTCGGGCAGCTGCACGGTCAGGGTCTGGCCGACCAGTGGCACCAGCACTGCCACGCCGTCGTCCAGGTCGGCATCGGCATAACCTTCGCTGCGCAGCGATTCGCGCAGCACGTCGGCCTCATCGCCAGGTGCAGGGTCGCCCGCCCGCCAGTCGGCCCAGCGCGCGAAATCGGTATTCTCCAGCGCATCGTGCAGCACGTTGCCGAAGCGGCTGCCCATGAAGCGCGGGTCGATCTCCGGCTGCGGTTCGCCCGGCGCCGGCGGTTCCACTTCCAGGGGCAGCTCGGGACCGGCCGGTTCATCGGCGGCCGGTGCCGGCGCTTCGGTGGCCACCGCATCGGTGTCGTGGCCGGCATCGGCATGCGCCAGCTGGGTGAAGCTGTATACCCACCAGTCGTGCGGCACCCGCCGGGTGATCGCGCGCACCGGCGGCAGTTCGCCTTCGCGCTGCACCGGCAGCTGCGCCGGGCGCGGCTCCACCGGGCCTTCGATCACCGCGATGTCCGGGTGCGCGCGCACTGCATCCAGGTCCGACAGCATCGGCACCAGCCGGGTCTTCGCCAGCCCGGCCAGGTCGCCGGCCGCGATCCACAGCGCGTGTTCGGCGCGGGTCAGGCCCACGTAGAGCAGGCGCGCGTCTTCGGCGCGTTGTTCCTGCGCGCTGCGGTCGCTGGCCGCGCTCCAGGCCTCGTCCTTGTCCAGCTTCCAGTGCAGCTCGCGGCGGCCATCGGCGTACACGGTGCAGTTGGAGTCGGTGGTGCCGCCGCCGCTGTCGATGCCCACGAACGGCAGGAACACCAGCGGGTACTCCAGGCCCTTGCTCTTGTGCAGGGTGATGATCTGCACCCGGCGCGCGTCCGATTCCAGCCGCAGCAGCTGCTGTTCGTCGTCCTGGTCGGCATGCGCCATCTGCACCTGCAGCCAATCCAGCAGGCCGTGCATCCCCAGCGCCTGGCCGGCCGCCTGCTGCAGCAGCTCCCCCAGCTGCAGGTAATTGGTGAGCCGGCGTTCGCCATCCAGCAGGCCCAGCAGGCGCTCGGCGTGTTCGGCGCACAGGTCGGCGATGACCGCGAACGGCCCGCCGCGCAGCCAGCGTTCGCGCCACAGCAGCAGCCGGGTCTGGAACGCACGCTGTGGGTCGCCGTCGCGCTCCATCGCGTCGATGGAGGCGGCGTTCTCGCCCAGCAGCACGGTCGACAGCGCCGCACGCAGGCGGCCTTCATCGGCCGGCTGCAGCAGCGCCAGCAACAGCACGCGCAGCTCGCGGGCTTCGGCGGTGGCGTACAGGCTCTGCTTGCCGGCAGCGACCGCCGGGATGCCCACCGCGCTCAGCGCGCGCTGGATCCGGGTCGCTTCGTGGTGACGGCGCACCAGTACGGCGATATCGCCCGGCTGCACCGGTTGCCCGCGCAGCAGCGCGCGGCCTTCGCGGCCATCCAGCACTACCTGGTGGATCGCGGCCACGCAGGCATCGGTGGCCTGCTGGCGCGAGGGGTCGGCCTTGAGGTCGGCACCATCGTCGCTGCGCAGCAGGCGCAGGGTCAGCCCGGGTGCGGGCTGGCCATCGCGCAGGAAATCGGCATCGCTGCGGGTGCTGCCCGGCAGCACCGGCTCGAAGGCGATGTCCGCTTCCAGGAACGCGCGTTCGCCCGCGGCGTCATACAGCGCCTGCAGCGCGCGCAGCACGCCGGGGCGCGAGCGGAAGTTGCGGTTCAACGCCGGCGCGGCCACTGCCTCGCGCTTGGCCTTGAGGTAGGTGTGGATATCACCGCCGCGGAACCCGTAGATGGCCTGCTTGGGATCGCCGATCAGGAACAGCGCCGGCGCCAGCCCGGCCTCGCGGGTTTCGGGCGAATCGCCGAACACGCGCTGGAAGATGCCCCACTGGCGGTCGTCGGTGTCCTGGAACTCATCCACCAGCGCGATGGCGTACTGCGCGCGCAGCTGCTGCACCAGCGTCGCGCGGTGCGGGCCTTCCAGTGCGGCGGCCACGCCGTCGATCAGGTCGTCGTAGGTCTGTACGCGGCCGACCCGCTTGAGTTCATCCAGCCGCTCACGAGCCTGCCCGCGCAGCTGGTGCAGCAGCAGCAGGGCCTGTTGGCGCAGCCACTGCTCGTAAGCATCGGCGGCGTGCCACCAACCCTGCAGCGCATCGAACAGCGGCGAGGCCGGGCAATGGCCCTGCTGGTCTTCCTTGCAGAAGGCAAGCAACGCCACCGGCAGCAGCTTGCCCAGGTGCGATTTGTCACTGCGTGGCCAGCTGCGCGCCGCACGCCCGGCCAGCAGCTCGGCGAAGGCTTTGTCGAAGCTGGGGCGGCGCGCGCGGCGGCCGTCGAAGATCTTGCGTTCGAAGGCGTTGGCGATGCTGGCCTGGGCGGCTTGGACGTGCGCGTCGACCGCAATGGCGAGCGCGTCGGCGGCCGCCTTCAGCGCTACGCTGGGGTCTTCCAGTTGCTGCTGCGGCAGCGCGGGCAGCAGCGGCAGCGGCTTGATCAGCGCCGACAGGTCGCGCGCCAGCGCATCGGGCGTGGACCACAACCGGGTCAACGCCTCCACCGTGGCCGGGTCGTTGGCGTGCACGCGCCACAGGTCGGCGGCCAGCTGGTCGTGCAGTTCGCGTTCGCTGGGCAGCAGCGTGGGCGGGTCGAAGGTGTGTCCGCTTTCCAGCGCGTGCTCGCGCAGCACGCGGGTGCAGAAGCCATGGATGGTGAAGATCGAGGCCAGGTCGATCTCATCGGCGGCGGTCTGCAGGCGCTGCGCCAGCGCGGCGGGCGTTTCCCGGCCCAGCGACAGTTCGCGCTGCAGCAGGTAACGGGTGAGCTGCACCTCGGGCGCTTCATCGGCGGCCGGCGCGCGTGCCAGCAGCTGCGCGGCGAGCGCCAGGCGCTCGCGGATGCGCTTGCGCAGTTCCTGGGTGGCCGCGTCGGTGAAGGTCACCGCCAGGATCTGGCCGATGCGGTAGCCCTGCTCCACCACCAGCCGGGTGAACAGCGTGGCCAGGGTGAAGGTCTTGCCGGTGCCGGCGCTGGCCTCGATCAGGCGCACGCCGTCCAGCGGCAGCGACAGGTATGGGTCGTCCTGCAGCATCAGCTCGCTCATGCCACGGCTCCTTCGTCGCTGAAGCCCTGGAATACCCTGCCCTCGCGGACCGCGCTGAACACCACGAAGCTGGTGTGCAGCAGCTGTTGATAACTGTCGGCGTCGGCGAAGGGATCGCGGCCGCGCAGGGCCAGCTGCACCGCATCGCCGCTGGCTTCGCCCCAGCGGCGGTCGCCGCCATGCCATTGCGCCCAGCCTTCGCCCTCGCGTTTGGCGGCGGGTGCGCGGTACAGCGTCCAGGCGGTGTACGGCCCGTACAGCACGGGCGCGCACATGCCGTCGCGGCGCAGCTGCAGCAGCGCCTGCAGCGCAGCCTTGGCGGTGGGCGCAGGCAGGGCCGGCAGCACGTGCGGACCCACGCCGTCGTCGCCGCCGTCGTGGAATTCGACCAGCGGCAACGCGTCCCCAGCGGCGTTGGCCAGCAGCCAGTCCAGCCCGTGCCGGATCGCCGCGGGGCCGTTCAGGCTGCCCGCACGCAGGCGCACGATGCCCTGCGGGTGGATGTCGTCCACCCGCCCATGCAGCCGCACCCCATCGACCTCCACCTCATAGCGGCGGCTGTCGGCATCGCTGTCGCCGCGCCATTGCGCCAGCGCCAGCGCATACGGGCGGGTCTGCTCCTGCAGGGCCTGGAACTGGCGTTCGCCCAGTGCACCGGACGGCAGCAGCGCGCGGGCGCGCAGGCGGGCGTACAGGGGCGTGTCATCGCCCTGCAGGGTCGCCTCGATCACCGCGTGCTGCAGCAGGCGTTGTTCCAGCCCGCGCCCCGCCAACACCAGCGGCTCCAGGTCATCGGCGGTGGTCAGATCATCGGGCAGGCGCAGGCCCAGCCGCTGCGACAGGAACTGCCCGGCGGGATCGATCAGGAAGCGGCGCAGCGCGTCCAGTGAGAGTTCGGGCGCGCCCTCCTGCTCCAGCGGCGCCAGCGCCTGCTCGAACCACGCCGGCGGCGCGCGGCGCACGCTGCCCAGCGAACCGGCGGCCGGGTGCCACTGCTGGCGATAGCTGAAACGGCGCGGCTCATCGCCGCCACCGAACGCGGCCGGCGAGAACGGCTGCAGCGAATGGCGCACGGTCAGCTGCCTGGTCGCCGCCGAGGGATCCTCGTGGTATTCGGCAGCAGCATCGATCAGCTCGCTGACCAGCACCGAGGGCTCACGCACGCTGCCATCGCGCGGATCTGCGCCCAGGTAGCTCAGGTAGAACACATCCTGCGCCGAGGCGAACAGCTGCAGGAACAGGAAGCGGTCGTCCTCGCGCAGCGAGCGGTCGCCGTGGCGGCGCTTGTCGGTACCCAGTTCGGCGGTGAGCTGGTTGAGCCCGGCCGCGGGGTCGCGGCGCGGGAAATCGCCATCGTTCAGGCCGAGCACGCAGATCACCCGGAACGGCAACAGCCGCATCGGCACCATGCGCCCGAAGCTGATGCCGCCGGTGAGCAGCGGCGCGCGCGTGTCGGCCTCGCTCAACGCACCGGCGAAATGCGCGCGCACCACATCGGGCGGTACCGCGCCGGCGAATCCGGCGCGTTCGGCATCGCGGGCGAATTCGTTGATCAGCTTGCGCAGTCGTTCCAACGCACGCTGGCTGCTGGCCGCTTCCGGTGCCTCGGGCAGCAACGCATCCAACAGTGCCAGCAGGCGTTGCCGCCAGTGCGCCGGGGTCAGTGCATCGCCCAGCGCCCGCTGGTAACGCGCCAGCACCGCCATCAGCCCCAGCAGGCGGTCCAGCGCATCCAGCGCGCTGCCTTCCAGCTCCGGCCACGGCGCCACCCCGGCAATGTCGCCGTCGCTGCCGCTGGCATGGCCCAGCAGCAGGCGGTCCAGCGCGAACTGCCAGGTGTAGGCGTCGTCGTCCGGCGCCTGGTGCTGGGCGCGGTGCGCCGCATTCAAACCCCAGCGCGCGCCCGCGGCCTGCAGCCAGTCGTGCAGGCGGTCGAACGCGGCCGCATCCAACCCGGCCGCTTCGGCCAGCGGCGCGCTGGCCAGCAGGTCCAGCACTTCGTTGAGGCCAAAGCGCGACACCGGCAACCCCAGCAGGTGCACGAACACATCGGCCAACGGTTCGCCGGTCAGCGGGCTGGTATCGGCCAGGGCATAGGGAATGTGGTCTTCGCCACCGCTGCGGCCGCCGAACACCGCTTCCAGGTACGGCACGTAGGGGTCGATGTCCGGTGCCAGCACCGCGATGTCGCGTGCCTGCAGCGGCGGGTCGAAGCGCGGGTCCTGCAGCAGCGCGCGCAGCTGGTCGTGCAGCACCTGCAGTTCGCGCAGGCGGGTGTGGCAGGCATGCACCTGCAGGCTGGGGTCGTTGCGCGCCAGTGCGGGGCGCAGCGCGCCCGCCGGTTGCGCGCGGCGGTGGAACAGGTCGCGCTGCAGGCGGTGCAGCAGGCTGTCGGACAGGCCGCCGTGCGCCATGTCCGGACGCGCGTCGTCTTCCGGATCGTCGTATGCGGCGATCTCTCCGGACGGATGCACCACTTCATAGCTGCCCAGCACCGCCATGAAGTCGCGGCCGGCCGCGCCCCAGGCCTGCAGCAGGCGGTTCTCGTCGCTGCCGTTGCCAAACGGATCAACCGCGCCCGAGCGCAGCCGCCCGCCCAGGGTCTGCAGGTCGCCCCAGTAGGAACGGGTCGGGGTGGGCAGGTAGAAGTGCAGAGTCCCGACCCGCGCCTGGGTGGCGACCACGCGCAGCACATCGGGCGAGACATTCAAGGTGGCGAAGGCGAACAGGCGCGGCGGCAGCCCCGCCGGCAGCGGACGGTCGGCGCCTTCGAAGCCTTCCAGGTAGGCATGGATGCGGCGCGCGCGGTACTGGTGCCCGCTGCCGATGTGGCGCCACAGGATTGCCTGCGGATCCAGCGGGTCGGCGCCGGCCTCCCAGCGCAGCAGCCAGTCGCGGCGCCAGGCCTGGTACTTCTCGAACACCGAAGCCAGCTCCCCCGCCAGCGCCCACGGCTTGAGCGGGTCGGGCTGGGACAGGTAGGCCTGCAGCGCGCGCAGCGGCGGCTGCGCCATCAGGCCCGGGTCGGTCAGCGCGGCATACAGCTTCCAGTGCAGCGCGGCGGCTGTGAGGTCGTCATGTTCGCCCGGCACATTGGCATTGAGCGCGCGGGCCACGAACTCGCCCGGGGTCAGGAACGCCAGGTTGGCGGCAATGCCATACTCCGCCGCCAGGGTGGACTGCAGCCAGCGCCGCATCGCCACCTGGGGAATCAGCACCACGTCCGGCTCCAGGATCGACTGCCCGGCCACCGGCTCGCGCAGGGTGCGGGCCAGCAGTGCGGCCAGCACGTCGAGCGAATTGGAGTGGTACAGGCGGAAGTCTGAAGCGGGGTCGGTCATCGCGGCAGTGTGCCGCAGCCCGGCGCCAATCTCGACCCTCGCCGATACGGGGAGGCCGGCCAGTGACGTCTGTGACCGCCCGCACGGATCGGGGCGGTACGCACTGTTGCGGCCCGGGAACCGTGCCGCGGCGGGGCTGGGGACCCCGACATGCGACAATACTGCACGGTCCAGTTCGGTTTTGTTCAGCCGCCCACCACGATCTTACAACGTTGGAATTTTGTTAATGGCGTCCATGACGGCTTCCGCAGAATCGCTGGTGCAGTTGAACAACGTGCGTATCGATCGCGGCGGTCGGGCGATCCTGCGCGACGTTTCGCTGTCGGTACCGCGTGGCAGCATCACCGCCGTGCTGGGTCCGTCGGGCAGCGGCAAGTCGACGCTGCTGGCCGCCCTGACCGGCGAGCTGCGCCCCGCGGCGGGCAGCGTGACCCTGTTCGGCAATCCGATTCCCACCGGCAGCAGCGCGTTGCGCGCGATGCGCCGCAGCGTCGGTGTGCTGCTGCAGGGCAATGGCCTGCTCACCGACCTGACCGTGGCCGAGAACGTGGCGCTGCCGTTGCGCACCCATACCCAGCTGCCAGCACCCGTGCTGCGCCGCCTGGTGGACATGAAGCTGCATGCTGTGGGCCTGCTGGCCGCGGCCGATGCGTGGCCGCGCGAGCTGTCCGGCGGCATGGCGCGCCGGGTGGCGCTGGCGCGCGCGCTGGCACTGGACCCGCCGCTGATGATCTACGACGAACCGCTGACCGGGCTGGACCCGATCGCCAGCGGCGTGATCATGAGCCTGATCCAGCGCCTCAACCACAGCCTGGGCCTGACCAGCATCATCGTCAGCCACCATGTGCACGAGACCCTGCCGATCTGCGACCAGGTGATCGCGATCGCCAATGGCGGCGTGGTCTTCCAGGGCAGCCCGGCCGCGCTGGAGTCCAGCCAGGACCCGCTGCTGCGCCAGTTCCTGCACGGGCAGCCGGACGGCCCGATCCCGTTCGATGCCGCGCCCCGCGCGAAGGTGGCCTGATGCCGTTCGTTGAAAGCACCCGTTCACTGGGCCGGGCCGGCCTGTTCTCGCTGACCGTGCTGCGTGGTTCGCTGCCGACCGCCGATTTCCTGGCCGAGCTGACCCGCGAGATCTACAAGGTGGGTGCGCGTTCGCTGCCGATCATCGCCGTCGGCGGTGCTTTCGTGGGCCTGGTGCTGACCCTGCAGGGCTATCGCACGCTGACCACCTTCGGCGCGGCCGATGCGCTGTCCACCCTGCTGGGCCTGTCGCTGTATCGCGAACTGGCGCCGGTGCTGACCGCGCTGCTCTTCATTGGCCGTGCCGGCAGCTCGATTGCCGCCGAACTGGGGCTGATGCGCGCCACCGACCAGATCAAGGCGCTGGAGCTGATGGCGATCGACCCGGTGGCCAAGGTCGTCGCGCCGCGCTTCTGGGCGGCGGTGCTGACCGTGCCCTTGCTCACCGGCATCTTCTGCTCGCTGGCGATCAGCGCCAGCTACTTCGAGGCCGTGCACGTGCTGGGCCTGGACAACGGCGTGTTCTGGTCGGCGCTGAGCAACAGCGTGGACTTCTGGGACGATTTCGGCGTGGCAATGCTGAAGTCGGCCATTTTCGGCGGTACCGCCGCGCTGGTGGCGTCGTACGTGGGCTTCCACGCCGAGCCGACCATCGAGGGCACGTCGGTGGCCACCACCCGCGCGGTGGTGAACGCCTCGCTGCTGGTGCTGATGTTCAACTTCGTGCTGTCGGCCATGATGTTCCGCTGACCCGCACCCCCCCTTTGATCAGATACGGTGAGATGAACATGGCCATCCGCGGTCCCAGACTCGAATTTTCCGTCGGCGCTTTCCTGCTGCTGGCGCTGGCCTCGCTGCTGGTGCTGGCGATGGCATCGACCAACCAGCGCTGGGGCTTCGGCAGCGAGGGCTATGAACTCAAGGCGCGCTTCACCCAGATCGGCCAGCTGCGCAAGCAGGCGCCGGTGAAGATCGGCGGCGTGGTGGTGGGCCAGGTGGGCAACATCGACCTTGACCCGACCCGCTTCGATTCGATCGTGACCCTGAAGCTGGACCCGAAGTTCAAGGATCTGCCGGCCGATACCTCCGCCGGCATATTCACCAGCGGTTTGCTCGGCGAAAGCTATATCGGACTGCAGCCGGGCGGTGACCCGGAGGTGCTCAAGTCCGGTGACGAGATCGTCTTCACCCAGCCGGCCGTGGACCTGATCCAGATGGTTGGCAAGTACATGTTCAGCGGCCCGGGCAATGCCGGCGCCGCTTCCCAGGAAGCTCCCGGCGCGGAAGCGCCGGCAACGGAACCGCAGAAATGAAAAAGACCCTGATCAAGGCGCTGCTCGCGTCGGCCCTGCTGGCCACCCTGCCCTCGCTGGCGTTCGCCCAGGCCGCACCGGCCGCCACCGGCGCCTCGCAGGGCGCTGGCACCGAAGTGCTGGCCGCCAGCACGCGCATCCTGTCCACCCTGCAGCAGCGCAAGGCGGAATTCAGCAAGAACCCGGCCGCGCTGCGCAGCTACATCGACAGCGAACTCAACCGCACCTTCGACCGTGACTACGCAGCCCGCCTGGTGCTGGGTGCCAATGCGCGCGGTGCTTCCGACGCGGACGTGAAGCTGTTTGCCGATGCCATGGCCGACAACCTCATGCAGCGCTACGGTTCGGCCCTGCTGACCATCCAGGGCAAGCCCAGCTTCCGCCTCAAGGGCGAGCAGCCGCTGCCGGGCAACCGCGGCGTCAAGGTGTCCACCGAACTGCTGCGCGCCGGCAGCGAGTCCACCCCGGTGGAGTACATGATGCGCAACGTGAACGGCCAGTGGAAAATCTTCGACGTGAACATCGAAGGCATCTCCTACGTGCAGACCTTCCGTACCCAGTTCGACGCGCCGCTGCGCCAGAAGGGCATCAAGGCCGTGGCCAACGACCTGCGCAGCGGGTCCCTGCAGGCCGGGCCGGCCGGCAATGGCAAGTAACGCCACCGTGCAGCTGGACGGTCCGCGCGCCCGCATCACCGGCGTGCTGGACCGCGATGCCGTGGTCGCGCTGTGGCCCAAGCTGAAGGCGCTGCCTGACGCGGTGACCCAGCTCGACCTGACCGCCGTGGAGCGTGTCGACAGCGCCGGCCTGGCGTTGTTGGCCGAGCTGACCGCTCACGCCCGCGCCAACGGGCGTACGCTGGCCCTCAACGGCACGCCTGCCGGTTTCAACGAACTCAGCGCCGCCTACCGGCTGGCGCCGTCCCTGGATTTCAATGCCCCTTCTGCCGCGAGCTGACATGAACGTCGTACGCACCGCTTCCCTTCTCCTGCTCGCCGTGGCGCTCAGCGCCTGTGCGGCCAAGCCCGCACGCGACAGCGCGCCGGCCAGCTTGGCGGTGCCGCCCGCTGCCGTGACGCCTGCCGCAGCCAGCGACGTGGCCGCCGACGCGCCGGCCGTAACCGCTGATGCGACCGATGCGGCTGCAGCACCCGTGGCTGCCGCCGAGGGCGCCGATGGCACCTCGGCACCGGCCGCGACCACCGAAGCGCCGCCGACCGGTTCCGAGGCCGACGTTGCCGCGCTGTACGGCGGTCCGGCGCCGACCGC
>NZ_JASCOP010000040.1:0-32395 GCF_029959395.1 Stenotrophomonas sp. PS02300 | reverse complement strand
CCCCCCTCTTCATCGCCATCCCCCAAACCCACGTCACCGACCCTGATGGAAGTGGCCGTGCTCGAATACCCCGGCAGCCTGCGTGCTGCCGCGCCGGTGCTGTCCGAACTTGCCCAGCGCTGCAACCGCACCGCCGCGGCCGGCAAACGCACGGGCGCGCGCATGCTGGTGACCCGCTGGACGCTGTCCACGCGCGGGCATGGCATGCAGCGGGTGGCCGGCGCCGAACTGTTCGGCGATACGCCGCCGGCGGTGATCGTGGTGCCGGGCAACGAGCCCAGCTGGCCGCTGATGCAGGCCGACGAACGCATGCTGACCTGGCTGCGCGACTGCCATGATGCGGGCAGCCTGCTGGCGGGCTGCGAAGAGGGCGGGCTGCTGCTGGCCTCGGCGGGGGTCATGAGCGGGCGCTCGGTCAGCGTCCCGGATCTGTCGCGCTGCCCGTCGCTGGCGGCGGTGGTGCCGAGCTGGCAGCCGAGCGAGCGCGCACTGGTGGACGACGGCGACCTGATGACCGCCTCCGGCCCCGATGCATGGAAGTATCTCAGCCTGCGGCTGCTGGCACGGATCTACGGGCAGAGTGTGATGAGCGCGGCCATCCAGCAGTTGCAGCTGGTCATTCCGCGCGGCGTGCAGGAAGACCTGGAGCGGTTCAGTCCGAACTTCGCCCATGGCGACCGCGGCATCCTCAAGGCGCAGCGCTGGCTGCACAGCATCGCCGCGCGCGGCGTGACCCTGCAGGACATCTGCGATGCGGCCGGGCTGGAGCCGCGCACGCTGCAGCGGCGGTTCCTCAAGGCCACCGGCCTGCGCCCGATTGCCTACTGCCAGCGGCTGCGCATCGCCAAGGCGCAGTTGCTGCTGCAGGCCGGTGGTGCCGTCGATGAGGTGTCCTGGGCGGTGGGCTATTCCGACCAGAGCGCGTTCCGCCGCCTGTTCCTGCGCATCGTCGGGGTCACCCCGGCGCGCTACCGCCGGCAGATCTTCGCGCAGCGGCGCGAGCGTCCCCGCGGCCCGCTGGCGCAGCTGCAGGGTGAACCGCTGCGCCCAGCGGCCTGATGCGTTGCAGGGCAGTGGCTGCAGGGTCAGGCAGATACGTCTACCCTGTGGCTCATTCGCCGTTCGCGTGCATTCCAGGAGTTGCCATGTTGTTGAAAACCTCGCCCGTGCTGGGCTCCGTGCTGACCGCGGCATTGCTGTTGGCAATCGCCGGCTGCAGCCAGGCACAGCAAAGCCCGTCCGCACCGAAGGCGGCGTCCAAGCCGGCGTCCTCGGCAGCGGCCAACCGGCCCGCGGTGCTGCAGGGCATCGAGAAGCAGGGCTTCGAGGTGATCGGCGAGTTTGACGCCCCCGGCGGCCTGCGTGGCTTTGCCGGCGTGGTGGGGGGACAGCAACCGGCGGCGGCCTATGTCACGGCCGACGGCAAAAACGTGATGGTGGGCACGCTCTTCAATGAGAAGGGCGAGGATGTCGGCGCGGCGCCGCTGGACAAGCTGGTGGCCAAGCCGATGTCGGACCGGATCTGGAAGCGCCTCGATGGCAGTGCATGGGTGCGCGATGGCCGCGCCGATGCCCCGCGCGTGGTCTACACCTTCAGCGATGCCAACTGCCCGTACTGCCATCGCTTCTGGGAAGCGGCACGGCCGTGGGTGGACAGCGGCAAGGTGCAGCTGCGCCACGTCATGGTCGGCGTGATCCGCGAGGACAGCCCGGCGAAGGCTGCCGCGATCCTGGGCGCACCCAATCCCAGCGCCGTGTTCCTGCAGAACGAACATGACTTCGGCAAGGGTGGCATCAAGCCGGCCGCGACCATCACGCCGGCGCTTGCCAACAAGCTCGACGCCAACCAGGTGCTGATGGTGGAACTGGGCTTCCAGGGGACCCCCGGCATCCTGTTCCACGATGCGCAGGGCATGGTGCAGCGCGTGTCCGGCATGCCGCAGGGCGAGGACATGGAAAAGGTGATGGGCCCGCGTTGATCTGAATCAAGGTCGACATCCATGCGCGCAGCCACACTGCGCGCATGGTTCCTGACAGCTTTCCCGTTGCGTTACTGCTGCGTCATCGTGGCGACGCACGAACTTCACGACACACTCACTTCCGACTTGTTACTCAGGGCCTTGGCGTGCGCAGCTACTGCGCGTCACCCGGGATGAGGAGGGAATCCCACGCGGGTGCACTGCCGATGGCAGTACGGCGATTGCAGCATGTCGCCGGGTTCACTGCGGTCGTCGTTCTCCTGCGGAGCAGTACCGGGTTGCCGTTGTCGGCGGTGCGCGTGAGCGCTGCGGCCAGCGGCAGTATCGTCTGCAGTTCAGGGAGGACGTGATGCGTTGCTCTGTCGTGCTGCTGTTCTCTGCCCTGGCGCTGGCCGCGATGCCGGTCAACGCGCAGGATTCCGCCGACGCCCTGCGCCAGGACATCCGCGCCCTTCGGCAGACGCTGGAGGCGATGGAAAAGCGCCTGGATGCGTTGGAAACCGCCGAAGGCCGCGCGCCTGCGCAGCGCCCTGGAGTAACCACGGTTGCGCCCACGGCGATTACGCCATCGGCCACGTTGCCGTATGCGTCCACCACGCAGGTGCCGGGTACCGGGCAGGCAATCCTGCCTCCACGCAATTCAGTGGCCGATCCGTCATCGGCCGCCTCGCGCCCGGACAGCGCGGCCGGCCCGACCGACCCGGAGCTGAAAGGTTTCCTGGCCATCCCCAACACCGACACGCTGATCCGCATTGGTGGCTACGCCAAGCTTGATGCGATCATGGATACGCGTGCGGCCGGCGACGAGGACCAGTTCGTGACCTCGACCATTCCGGTGGGCAGCCCTCACCGGGACGTGTCCAACTTCAACCTGCATGCCAAGCAGACCCGCTTCAGCTTCGAAGCGCGCCGCCCCACCTCGCGCGGCAACCTGCGCTTCTACCTGGAGAACGACTTCTTCGGCAGCAGCGACGGCTACCAGTTCCGGCTGCGGCATGCCTACGGGCAGCTGGGCAACACCTACGCCGGCTATGGCTACGCCACTTTCATGGATGCCGACAGCCTGCCCGACACGCTGGACTTCGCCGGCCCGGGCGGCGCCGGCTACCTGCTGGTGGCCGGCATCCATCACAGCTTTGCGATGGGCAAGGGCAACACCTTGACCGTAGCCGCCGAAGACCCGGACGCACAACTGGCCGGTACCACCGATGCGACCGTGGCGGCGAACCGACTGCCGGATGTGACTGTCACCGCGCGCATGGAGCGCGACTGGGGCCACCTGCAGTTGGGCGGCGTGGCGCGCAGCCTGGGCTACGACGGCGACCAGCGCGACGACCGCCACTTCGGCGGCGGCGTCCAGCTCAGCGGTTCCGCGTCGGTGGGCGAACAGGACCTGCTGTTGTTCGGCGCGCTCGGCGGCAAAGGCCTGAGCCGCTACACCGCCGATCTCACCGGTTCGGACCTGGATGCGGTGATCGGCGCGGATGGACGCCTGCATGCGCTGTCACTGCAGGGCGGCTTCGTCGGCTACACCCATTACTGGTCGCCGCTATGGCGTTCCAACCTGATCTACGGCCAGCTCACGATGGCGCGCAACGCCGAGCTTGCGGCAGATGCATTCCGCCAGAGCCGATACGGGGTCTTCAACCTGATCTGGAGCCCGGCGCCGTCGTGGACGATGGGCATGGAAGTGCTGTACGGGCAACTGGAACAGCAGGACGGACAACGCGCCGACACGGTGCGGGTGCAGGGCAGCCTGCAATACAACTTCATCAAGTAGCGGAGAGACCGTCATGGCGCAAGCTAAGAAGATCGGGGTTGTCGGTGCCACGTTCCTGGTGGCCGGCAACATGATGGGCTCGGGCGTGTTCCTGCTGCCCTCCAGCCTGGCCAAGATCGGTACCGCCTCCATCTGGGGCTGGCTGGTCACCACCGCCGGCGCGCTGCTGCTGGCCTTCGTGTTCGCCAAACTGGGCAAGCTGGCGCCCATGGCGGGCGGCCCGTATGCCTACGCGCGCGACTGGTTCGGGCCGTACATGGGCTTCCAGACCAACACCATCTACTGGTTCGCCAACTGGATCGGCAACGTGGCCATCCCGATCGCGGCGGTGGGCTACTTCAGTTACTTCTTCCCGATCCTGTCCCAGCCGATACCGCGCTGCATCGCGGTGCTCGCGCTGGTATGGGCGCTGAGTTTCGCCAACGTCATCGGCCCGGCGTTCGTCAGCCGGCTGCAGACGGTGACCACCAGTTTCGCGCTGGTACCGATCCTGGGCATTGCCATCTTCGGCTGGTTCTTCTTCGACCCGGCCATCTTCAAGGGCGCCTACAACGTGTCGGGCGAATCCAACTTCGGCGCGATCTCCAGCGCGGCCGCGCTGACGCTGTGGGCCTTCATCGGGGTGGAGTCGGCCTCGGTCACGGCCGGGGTGGTGGAAAACCCGGAGAAGAACGTGGCGCGCGCGACGCTGGCCGGCGTGTTCCTGGCGGCGGTGGCGTACATCGCCAGTTCGTCGGTGATCATGGGCATGGTGCCCAACGGCGACCTCCAGGTTTCGGATGCACCGTTCGCACTGGCCGCGGCCAATGCGGTGGGCGGCTGGGGCGGGGCGCTGGTGAGTTTGTGTGCCTTCGTCGGCGCGGCCGGTTCACTGGGCGGCTGGATCCTGCTGACCGCGCAGAGCGCCAAGGCGGCGTCTGATGACGGGCTGTTCCCGAGCATCTTCAGCAAGACCAACAAGGACGACGTGCCGGTCAAGGGCGTGCTGATCGTGGCGGTGCTGATGACGCTGGCCGTGCTGCTCACGTCCACCTCCGAAACGGCGTCGGCGCAGTTCGATGTGATCACCTCGGCAGCGGTGGTGCTGACCCTGCTGCCCTACATCTATTCCTGCGTGGCCTGCTACTTCGTGGTCGAGCGCTCGCACACCCTGGTGCACACCGGCGCGTTCTGGTTCCTGACCAGCATCACCGTCGTGTACTGCCTGTGGGCGATCTTCGGTTCGTCCGGCAGCATCGTGCAGTACGCCTTCCTGTTCGTGCTGTTCATCACGGTGTTCTACCCGTTCTTCAGCGAGGAGCGCCGCCGCCAGCGCGGCCAGCTGCCGCCGCTGGACAGCACCGCCAGCACGAAGCTTTCGTGACCTTCCCCCAGGAGAAATGCTGTGTACTTCAAGTCTCTGGATTACCCGATCATTGTCATTGACGACGATTACGAGTCCCCGCGCATCGGCGGCATCCTGATCCGCGCGCTGGTCGAGGAGCTGCGGGGCAACGACCAGCGCGTGCTGTGCGGGCTTACCCTGGCCGATGCCCAGGCCGGTGCGCGCACCTATGTGGCGGCCTCGGCGGTGCTGATCTCCATCGATGGCACCGAGGACAAGCCCGGTGAGTTCCAGCGCCTGCTGGGCTTCCTGCGCGAGCAGAGCGCGCGCCGCGGCGGGCTGCCGGTGTTCCTGTACGGCGAGCGCCGCACCATCGAAAAGGTGCCAAGCAAGCTGCTCAAGTACGTGCATGGCTACATCTTCCTGTTCGAGGACACCAAGAGCTTCATCTCACGCCAGGTGATGCGTGCGGCCGAAGACTACATGCAGCAGCTGCTGCCGCCGTTCTTCAAGGCGTTGATCCACCACACCGCCGAATCCAACTATTCCTGGCACACGCCGGGCCACGCGGGCGGCGTCGCCTTCACCAAGTCACCGGTGGGACGCGCGTTCCACCAGTTCTATGGTGAGAACACGCTGCGCAGCGATCTGTCGATCTCGGTGCCGGAGCTGGGCTCGCTGCTGGACCACAGCGGACCGATCAAGGAAGCCGAGAACGAGGCGGCGCGCAACTTCGGTGCCGACCACACCTTCTTCGTCACCAACGGTACGTCCACCGCCAACAAGATCGTCTGGCATGGCACGGTGGGGCGGGGCGACGTGGTGTTCGTCGACCGAAACTGCCACAAGTCGCTGCTGCATTCGCTGATCATGACCGGCGGCGTGCCGGTGTATTTCACCCCCAGCCGCAACGCCCACGGCATCATCGGGCCGATCAGCCTGGACCAGTTCACCCCCGAGGCGCTGCAGCAGGCCATCGCCGCCAATCCGCTGGCCAGCAAGGCGTTCCGCGCCGGTTCCAAGCCGCGCATCGCGGTGGTGACCAATTCCACCTATGACGGGCTGTGCTACAACGCCGAGAAGATCGCCGACGAGATCGGCAGTGCGGTGGACTTCCTGCACTTCGACGAAGCGTGGTACGCCTACGCCGCGTTCCACCCGTTCTATGAGAACCACTACGGCATGGCCAAGGGCAAGCCGCGCGGCCAGGACGCGATCATCTTCACCACCCATTCCACCCACAAGCTGCTGGCCGCGTTCTCGCAGGCCTCGATGATCCACGTGCGCAACGCGGCCACCCGCGAGCTGGATGCCGAGCGCTTCAACGAAGCGTTCATGATGCACACCACCACCAGCCCGCATTACGGGGTGATTGCTGCCTGCGACGTGGCATCCAAGATGATGGAGGGCGCGGCGGGTGAGTCTCTGGTGCAGGAAATGCACGACGAGGCGATCGCCTTCCGTCGCGCCATGCTGCACGTTCGCGAAGACCTGGGCCGCGATGACTGGTGGTTTAGCGTGTGGCAGCCAGACAAGCTGGAGCGCTCGCTGGGCAAGGGCGATGCGCCAACGCCGATGGTGGCCAAGCGCGAGGAGTGGTACCTGCAGCCCGATGCGCATTGGCACGGGTTCGATGGGCTGGTTGAAGACTACGTGTTGATCGACCCGATCAAGGTAACCCTGCTGACCCCGGGGCTGTCCATCGACGGCGACCTGGGTGAGCTGGGCATTCCGGCTGCCGTGCTGAGCAAGTTCCTGTGGACGCGCGGCATCACGGTGGAGAAGACCAACCTGTACTCGGTGCTGTTCCTGTTCTCGATGGGCATCACCAAGGGCAAGTGGAGCACGCTGGTCACCGAGCTGATGGCGTTCAAGGAGCTGTTCGACAACAACGCGCCGCTCACCCGCGCGCTGCCGGACCTGGCCGCGGATTACCCGCGGGCGTATGCCGGCTGGGGCCTGCGTGATCTGTGCAGTGCGCTGCACGCGTTCAATCGTGAGTTTGCAGTGGCCCAGGTGATGCGCGAGATGTACGTGGACCTGCCCGAGCCGGTGATGACCCCGGCCGAGGCCTACGACCACCTGGTGCGTGGGCAGATCGAGCGGGTCGACATTGAAGCGATCAGCGGGCGCATTGCCGGGACCATGCTGGTGCCGTACCCGCCGGGCATTCCCACCATCATGCCGGGTGAGCGCTTCGGCGCGCAGGATGAGCCGATCATCCAGTCGCTGCGCATTGCCCGTGAACAGAACGCTCGCTTCCCGGGCTTCGAGTCGGACGTGCACGGGCTTATCATCGACCGTGACGGCGACGTGCCGAGCTACAAGGTGGAGGTGCTGAAGACCTGAGCTGCGGCCAGGATCTTCGGCAGGCGATGGATACAGCACGCGAACAGCGGATCCTGAAATTCTCGATCGGGGTGACGGTGGCGGTCAGCGCCACCGGCTTCATCGGTGGCCTGCTGGTGGGGTCGCAGGCGATCCTGTTCGACGGCGTGTACAGCCTGGTCGATGTGGCGCTCACGCTGGTGGCGCTGGCCGTACTGCGGCTGCTGGGGCGCGAGGGCAGCCCACGTTTCCAGTACGGCTATTGGCACCTGGAACCCATGGTGGAAGCGCTGGGCGGCGCGATCCTGGCGCTGGCCTGCATCTATGCACTGGCCAATTCGATCATTGGCCTGACCACCGGCGGGCATGTGATCCGTGCGGGGCCGGCGCTGATGTGGGCTACGTTGCTGTGCGTGAGCAACCTGGGCATGGCCGCGTTCGTGCGCGTGCATGCCGCGCGACTGAACTCGCCGCTGCTGTGGCTGGACGTACGTGCCTGGCTGCTCAGCGGCATGATGAGCTTGGCGGTGGTGCTGGCGTTTGCGCTGGCGCTGCTGCTGGAGGATGGCGACCACGCGCACTGGATTCCCTTCCTGGACCCGCTGGTGCTGGCGATCATCAGCCTGGCGGTGTTGCCGGTGCCGCTGCGCGGGGCATGGAAGGCGATGCGCGAGGTGCTGCAGGTGGCACCCGATTCGCTGGATGCCCGGGTGCAGGCGGTGATGACGCGGTTCGTCGCCGAGCACGGCTATCTCGATTTCACCAGCCACGTGGCCAAGATGGGGCGCATGCGCTTCGTGGAGATCCACATCCTGACCCATCCGGATACGGTGATCGGCACCATCGGCAACGTGGATGCGCTGCGCGACGAGATCGCCGAGCGGCTGGATGCACGGGGAAGCGAGTTCTGGCTGACCATCGACTTCACGGCGGACCCGGCCTGGACCTGAGAATCGCCGTACGGCGATGACGCGGGGCTAACAAGGCCGGGATTATGTTGGCCTCTCACGGGGGTGAATCGCGAGCAGTGAGCTGCGCTCAACGGGCTTGGGTTTGCCGTGCCCGTTGCGTGGATTTCTGTTCGGTGCAGCCCTTGGGGCAGGTGTGCCGATTCGTCGTGCGTGCCTCCCATGCTTGCGATCCAGTTGGTCCTGACGCCAATGGAAGACAATCATAGGAGTGATGCGAGATGAATCATGCCACTGAAATCGTTGTACACCCGATTGACACGTTCGAGGGCGTTCCGGAAGGCCCAGACGCGGAGCCAATGGCGAACTGGGTGACGCTCAGGCGTTTTGAAGTGCAGGTCAACCAGCGCTCCCAGATAACCGCACCGGTATATGCGAACGGACGGCAGCAAGTTCCTGTGGAAATCATCATCGAGGCGCGGGACAGCGATGGCGTCGAAGTTCAACTCTCGACTGCCCAACTGAAGTCTATAAAGCTGATCAACTACAACACGAACACTGCAGTTGTCGGGTGTAAGCACGATAAAGACGCACGGTTCATTTACCACTGGGCTCCCGTCAAGGATCAAGACGCAGAGGATCATCCAGATGAGGAGGTGCCCGCTGACGCGCCCGGGGCAACGGCTCAGGCCATCATGATCTACGTGGACACCACGGACGTGTCGACTTCCAAGATCGCTGCCGAGATCACGTCGCCATCGGGTGGATTGTTTCGCACGAACACGCCAAACCCCGGACCTGGGAAGTTCGACAGTTGGATCAACATTCGGGGTGAAGAGGAAATCAGGTACTACGCCTCCGACATGACCATGGAACTGGTGAATGAGGTGACCAATGACTTGTGGGATGTCGATCTTTACTACATCCGGTTCACCAAGGAGGGGCTCAGTATTGTGGATTCCATCCATTATGACGTGGCAGGTGGCGAGCCTCATCTGAACAAGAGTCCTCACCTCTTTGTCTACAGGTTTCACATGGCATTCGCTGTTGGCGGAGTGCGGACCATCACGTATGCCGGCCATGATGGAAAGCCTGCGGTCACCTTTCAGGTAAACAAGCGGCCCGGACAAGCGACCGCAGCACGCTGTCAATCGAAGATGTTCAACTATTACCCAGAAAGGCGCCACGAGGCATGTATGCGGTACTACAACCAGTACGGAAACTACGCATCGTGTGCGTTGGGCAATACATACACCAACGGCTACAACGTGATGACGCTGGAGTCGAGCATACATGGGTAACCTGCAGGAAAGATACGAAACATATATGATGTGTATACATCGATCTTCAGGTATAGACCATGGGCATCGTCAACATCGATGACGAACTGCACGACAACCTACGCCGCGCCAGCGGCGTTTCCGGCCGTTCCATCAACGCGCAGGCCGGGTTCTGGATCAAGGTGGGCATGCTGTGCGAGATGAATCCCGGCATGAGCTACCAGGAGATCGTCAACCGTGAACTCAGGGCGGCCGGGGTGGACCCCGGCGCCCTGCGGGTGGCGGTTGCGTGATCAAGACGGTCGAAGAACAGGCGCTGATGCGGGCGTCGGGGCGGTTGTTGGCGTCGGTGTTCGAGGCGCTCGACCGGTTGCCGCTGGAAGGCATGAGCACCCTGCAGGTGAACGACTGGGTGGAGCGCTTCATCGTCGATGAACTGGACGCGCGGCCGGCCAGCAAGGGCCAGTACGGGTTTGCCTACGTGCTCAACAGCTCGGTGGACAACGTGGTCTGCCATGGCGTGCCCTCTGCGGACGAGATCCTTCGGGGCGGCAGCATCGTCAACCTGGATATCACACTGGAGAAGGATGGCTTCATCGCCGATTCCAGCAAGACCTACCTGATCGGCGAGGTCGATTTCCAGGCGAAACGGCTGGTGCGGGTGACGCGTGAGGCCATGTGGAAGGGCATCTCGGTGGTGCGCCCGGGGGCGACGCTGGGTGATATCGGCTTCGCCATCCAGCAACATGCCAAGGCGCACGGCTACAGCGTGGTGCGCGAGTTCTGCGGGCACGGCATTGGTCGCGAGATGCATGAGGAACCGCAGGTGCTGCATTACGGCAAGCGGGGTGCCGGCGAGGAACTTGAAGCCGGGATGACGTTCACCATCGAGCCGATGATCAACCAGGGGCGCGCGGCGATTGATATGAGCGAGGACGGTTGGACCGTGACTACCCGCGACGGGAAGTTGTCCGCGCAGGCGGAGCATACGGTGCTGGTGACTGACAGTGGGGTGGAGGTGTTGACCCTGCGCGCCGATGAGCGCATGCCAACGGCGTAGAGCCACGCCCTGCGTGGCTGAGGTGCATGCGGTGAACGCGTCGGTCGGGGATCACGCGCAGCCAGGCAGGGCCTGGCTCTACGGTGTGTCCCGGGTGGAGACGAGCTTCAGGAACGCCTCGTTCTGGTAGCGGCTCATGCGCAGCTGCTGGCCGGTGTCGAGGGTGACTACGTGGTGGCCGTTGAACCAGGGGTGGATCGCCTTGACCCGCCGGATGTTGACGATGGCCGAGCGGTGTACGCGGGCGAAGTGGCGCGGATCCAGCCGGGCGGCGAGCGCGGCCATGGTGCCGCGGTGTTCGTGCATGCGGCCGGCCAGGTGGATCTCGGCGATGTTGCGTGCGGCCTTGATCCATACGATCTCGTCCACGTCGACCAGCACCACGTGTTCGTCGACCCGCACCGGTATGCGCTGCAGGTAGGCCTCACGCTGGCGCAATGCATCCAGTGCCTGCAGGATCTGTGTGGCCGTCTGCGCGCTGGTGCCGGCCGCGGCGGAAAGACGTTGCCGGGCGCGCTGCAGGGTGGCAGCGAATCGCTCGCGGCTGAACGGCTTGACCAGGTAGTCCACCGCATTGGCCTCGAAGGCCTTCACCGCATACTGCTCATAGGCGGTGACGAACACGGTGGCCGGCATGCGCTCGACGCCGATGGTGGCCACGACGTCCAGTCCGGTGATCGCCGGCATCTGGATGTCCAGGAACACCAGGTCGGGCGAGTGTTCGCGGATGGCCTTCACTGCGGAGACGCCGTCGCCGCATTCGCCCAGCAGTTCGATCTCCGGGTCGTCGGCCAGCAGGCGCACGATCGCGCGGCGCGCGAGCGGCTCGTCGTCCACCACCAGCACCGAAAGGGTCATGCCGGCGCTACTCGCGCCGTGAATTCCGGCGCTTCGTCGTCCACTTCCAGGGTGCGGAAGGGCAGGCGCACACGGCAGGCCACGCCCTCGGGCCAGATCATGTCCAGCCGCACGTCGGCGGCATCGCCATACAGTTCCTTCAGGCGCAGCCGGGTGTTGGACATGCCGATGCCATGGCCTGTGGACGCGCCCGGCGTGGCGTCAAGCGTGCTGTTGCGGTTGCGCACTTCAATGCACAGCACATCGCCGTCGCGGCGCGTTTCGATTTCGATCACGTCACTGCCCACCCGCTGCCCGATGCCGTGGCGCACCGCGTTTTCCACCAACGGCTGCAGCAGCAGGCTGGGCACGGCGCAGTCGAGGGTGTCCGGGGCGATATAGGTGCGGGTGGTCAGCCGGTCCTTGAAGCGCACGCGCTGGATGCCCAGGTACAGTTCAATCAGGTCGAGTTCCTGGCGCAGGGGTATCTCCTGGCCGTCGTAGTCTTCCAGGAAGGCGCGCAGCAGTTCGCTCAGGCGCAGCAGCATGTCTTCGGCCGAGACCGTGTCTTCGTCCAGCAGGGTGATGATGGCGTGCAGCGTGTTGAACAGGAAATGCGGCTGCAGCTGGGATTTCAGCGCCAGCAGGCGCGATTGCGCCAGTTCGGTGGCCAGCCGGCTGGCTTCCATTTCGCGGCGCGCCTTCTCGGCCTGGAAGTGCAGTGCCTGCTGCAGCGCGAACAGGGCCCAGTAGGTGAGCAGCCCGATGGCGAAATGCTGGGCCAGGAAGTACCCGAGCTGTTCGAAGAAGCCGCTGGGTTCGAACAGCGCAGAGGTCAGCGCACCAATCAACATTGCGCCGAACGTCACCGCCAGGCTGGCCAGCGCTTGCCTGCCCAGGCCGAGCAGGTGGCGGTCGGGCTCCAGCGGATAGCGCTCGGCCAGGCGGAACACCAGCGGCGCCAGTGCCGCCCACGTGTACCACTGGATCATCGCCCAGCGCAGGTGCACCAGGAACGGCCAGCTGTTGCCATGCAGTCCATCGCTCAGCGAATGCTGCACGGCAAACACCAGCACCACCGCCGTCCAGAGGAGAAGGTAGCGGGAAAGGGGGATCGACGTACTGCCAAGGCGAACCTTCATGGCCGGTATCCAGGACGCCCGGCACGGCGGGGCAGGGCCATCTTAGGCGTGCGGGCGGGCCCCGAGAAGCGCCATGAGGGCCCATTACGATTGGTCCTGCCGGGACGACGATTCGTCCCGGATCGGTGGCGCGCGCGGGGCGGCCGGCGGCCTGATGGCGGCGAACCCAACCGCCGGAGATGCCGCGATGTTCCCGATCCGCCTTGCCGTCCTGTCCAGCCTGCTGCTCGCCAGCACCGTGAACGCCGCTGCGCCGCGTTACCTCACGCTGCTCAACCGTGCCCACGAAAGCATCACCACGCTGGAAGTAGCCGCCGCTGGCAGCGATGCATTCGAGCAGCGTCCCATGGATACGCTCGGCGGTGGTGGAGGCAGCACCACGGTTCGCCTGGGCGACGCCGGCTGCCGCTTCGACCTGCGCCTGCAGTTCCGTAACGGTCGCACGGCGATCTACCGCGACGTCAATGCGTGCAAGGGCGATACGCTGGTGATCGCGCCGCTGTAACTACCCGGAGACCACATCCCCGCCGCACAACCTCGGCCAGCGCTGCGCCAGTCGCCGCGAAATCCACCATGCGGAAATGGGCAGCGAGAAGGCCAATGGCAGCAATGCGGCTGTGACCCCGTTGTCCAGCGCCGTCAGCGTCGGTCCCAACGGCAGTCCTGCCTCCATGAACTGGGGCGCCAGGTAGAGGCCTGCGACCTTGACCGGGAAGATGACGACCACGCTCACCGCCGCAATCACCCCGTACGCCAGCGCCGCAGACACGACCACGAAGGTGGTGGGGCGGGGCAGGCGATCACGTCGCAGCAGCACCTTGAGCACCGCCCACCAAAGGGGCGATGACATCCAGATCCGCCACAGGCCCTCCTCGAACAACAGCCAGAGGAGCAGGGTGAACCACTGGTCGGGAATCTGCATCAGCGCACCTTCCGGGCAGAGAGTGCGCCACGTGCGCAGAGCTCGCCCCAGTGTTGCGACAACTGGCGCGTGATGAACCAGGTGATCAGCAGATGCAGCGGAAGGAGTGCGGGAGGCAGCCAGGCGCCCAGCCGGGTAGCAAGCCATGACCCGGGCGCAATCGCCGACAGCAACCAGGGATGCGCCGCCGCATCCAGCACGCGTGACATGCCAACCACCGACGTCACGCCCATGGTGGCCAGTGCCGTACTCCCATACGCAAGCATCGCAGCGATGAAAATGAAGGACCAGGGGTGCACGAGCCGGTCGCGGCGCAGGAACGCCCGCCGCGCCGACCACCAGAGCGGTGCGGTGGACCACAGCAGGTACAGCAGCGCGACCGCTGCGAACATCATCGAAAGCCGGGAGCCGAACAGCTGGAGGAACTGCGTCAATGCCTGTCCTCGCCCGGCGCAGGGGCGCGGGCTTGTGGCTGCGATGCTAGGGCAGGGCCGAGCCTTTTGTCACCACCGGCACGTGTTCGGCCATGAGGGCCGCTACCCAGTCGACGAAGACGCGCAGCTTGGCGCTGACGTGGCGGTTGGGGCGGAAGGCGATGTGCAGCGGCATCGGGTCGACCTGCCAGTCGGTGAGCACGCGGACCAGTTCACCGCGTTCGGCATGCGCGGCGGCAACGTAATCGGGCAGCCAGAGCACGCCGAGCCCGGCCACGCCGGCCGCCAGATAGGCGTTGCCGTCGTCGACCGCCAGCTGATGCCGGCCGTGCACGGTCAGCATTTCTTCGCCTCGCCGCAGCGCGTAGGGCATGGCGCCTGCACGCCGCGAGCCCCGGTAACCGACGATGCGATGCGGTTCGGCTTCCAATCCCTTGGGATGGTCGGGAATACCGACCGTGGAGAGGTAGAGCGGCGCGGCGTACAGCCCTGCCTGAAGGTCGCCGATGTGCCGTGCCACCAGCGAGGGGTCGGTGAGCTCGCCGCCGCGGATCACGCAGTCCACGTTTTCGTCGATCAGGTCGACGTTGCGGTCGCTGACGCCCAGGTCCAGCTGGATGTCGGGATACCGCGCATGGAAACCGGGCAGGGCGGGCACCAGCAGGAACCGCGCGAGCGGTGCGGGCACATCCACCCGCAACCGGCCGCGCGGGCTGGCGGCGAAGCTGGAGAGGCTGGTTTCCGCGTCGTCCAGCTTGGCCAGCAGCCGGGTGACGTGCTCGTAGTACGCCGCGCCATCGTCGGTGACATTGACCTGGCGGGTGGTGCGGTTGAGCAGGCGCACGCGCAGCCGCGCTTCCAGCTGCTGCACCAGCTGGGTCACCGTGGTGCGGCTCATGTGCAGGGTCTGCGCGGCACGGGTGAAGCTGCCGGTCTCCACGACCCGGGCAAAGGCCTGCATGGCATCGAAACGGTCCATCGGCACTCCTGCGGTCAATTGTTTGGATTCTACAAACAGTGATGGACAAGGTTGGTCGTTTATCGACCGGGCCGGGGCGCCTACCGTGGAGGCATCCCATCACCCGGGGCAAGAACCCCTCTGGAGTCTGCAATGGCAAGTCGCGACGTCGTGTTCCCCCCTGGCCGCCAGGACCTGTATGCCCGCTACCGCTATTCGCCGGCCGTGCGGTCCAACGGCTTCCTGTTCGTCTCCGGACAGGTCGGCAGCCGCGAGGACGGTTCGCCCGAACCGGGCCTGGAAGCGCAGGTGCACAAGCTGTTCGAGAACCTCAACGCGGTGCTGGCGGCCGCCGGCTGCACGTTCGACGATGTAGTCGACGTGACCGTCTTCATGATCGACCCGGACCGGATCCTGGAGCGGGTCTGGGCGATCGTGCCCGAGTACTGGGGCCAGGCGCCGCACCCGACCCTGACCGCCATCGGGGTCACCTGGCTCAGTGGTTTCGACGTGGAATTCAAGGTCGTGGCCAAGCTGCCCGAGGCCAGCGCCTGAGTATCCGTTTAACGGAATTGACACAAACATGAACAGGAGGCAGAGTGGCGCCGCCCAGATGGGCAAACCACCTTTTGGAAGGACCTGAATGAAGAAGTTCGTGACCCTGGCCGCCGCCATCGCGCTGGCCACCCTGTCGACCGATGCCATGGCCGGCCACGCGTTCGTGCGCGCCGAGCTGGGCAGCAGCGACACCGAAGTGCGTTACGACGGTTTCCGTGGCAGCGAGTCGGATACCTCCGCCTCGGTCGGCGGCGGCTACTGGTTCACCCCGAACATCGGCGTCGAAGGCCATGTCGGTTCGCTGTACAACAAGGACCTGGGCTACGACCAGGAGCTGGACCTGGTCTCGATCGGTGCCGGCCTGGTGGTCAAGAAGAACTTCGGCGCCGACGACACCGGCTTCTTCATCGGCGCGCGCGCCGGCATCGCGCGGTTGACCGCGCAGGTGCGCGAAGACACCTTCGACGTGGTGGATGACGAAAGCTCGACCAAGCCGTACTACGGCGTCAATGTCGGTTACGACTTCAATCGCCGCTGGGGCCTGAGCCTGAACTACGACCGCCGCCAGGGAGATTTCAGCGGCGTGGACGTGGACGTGGATACGATCAGCCTGGGTGGCGAGTTCCGCTTCTGATCCCACCGCGTGCAGTGACAGGACAACGGCAGGCCGGTGCAACGGCCTGCCGTTTTCTTTTGTGGGGGCAAGGGCATAGGATCAGCACGGACCCAGGGAGACTGCGATGGCGAAGGTGACCGGAATCGGTGGGGTGTTCTTCAAGAGCCGTGGCGACCGCGCGGCGCTGGCCGAGTGGTACCGGCAGCACCTGGGCATGACGCTGGAGGAGTTCGGTGGCGCGGTGCTGCGCTGGCCCGACGACAAGGCCAACGACGGCGGGCTGACCGTGTGGGCGCTGGCCGAGCCCGGGAGCAAATGGTTCAGTCCCAGCGATGCTCCTTTCATGATCAATTACCGGGTGGATGACCTGGAGGGGCTGCTGGCGAACCTGCGCGAGGCGGGGGTGACCATCGTCAGTGGGCCCGAGACGCATGAGAACGGATCCTTTGCTTGGATTCTCGATCCGGATGAGAACAAGCTGGAGTTATGGCAGCCGATGGCGTGGGACCCGGAGCGGCGGGCGGGTTGAGCGTGGCGGAGATGGTGCCGTTCAAGGTCAATGCGTCAATGCAGTGATCATTGATGTCGGCAGTCGTCTTGCGACCGACCCTACCGTTGGTCAGGCGACGGTGGTCCGGTTGGGGTCTTCACATGGCTGCGTCGACCTGTTGTTGATAGTGGCGGCGTCACTTCGCTTCGTCGCAGAACTCCATGCCCCTGATTCCCGAGCGCGTCCGGCGCTGGCCCCGGCCGTGGCGCGTGGCGTTGCTTACCTTGCTGGCGCTGTATGCGCTGTACCTGCTCGCCGGCAACGTGTTCCTCAACACGCCGCTGTTCGATGCGGTCACCAACCGTAAACCTGAAAAATTCAGCCTGCAGACCGGGCCGGCGCTGACGCTGCTGCCCGGGCACGCGGTTGTCTGGAACGTGCGCATCCGTGGCCAGGCCAACCATACCGTCTACATCTTCCGTGCCGACCGCGCGAGCGCGTGGATCTCGCTGGTGCACCTGTTCAAGCGCGAGGTGCGCATTCCAGGCATCAACGCCACCGGCGTGGAAGCGGACATCCAACGGGTGGAGAAGGCGATCCCGCCGCCGCCACGTGGTGATCGTGGCTGGAACATCCGCCTGGATGCGATCCACAGCGACAGCATCCGCAGCGGCCGCTTCGGCAAGCTGCTGGTCGCCGGGCAGGGCCACGGCACGGTGGGCTTCCAGAAACAGGTCAAGGGCGGGCCGTCGGAACTGTTCGATTCCACCGCTGGGTTCGAGCAGGCCACGATCACCTACGACGGGGTCAAGGTGCTCGACGAGGCGCACCTGGCCGCGCGCTTCCATTACCCGCGCCACTACCGGGATGAAGCGCCGGGCCTGCGAAAATTCGGGATCACCTTCGCGCAGCTGCAGGTGGACGGGCGCAGCCAGGCGATCAACATCGATACCGCCGGTCCGCATGTCAAGGTGGGCAGCGTGCCTGCCGAGGCCCGGCTCACCGCGGACGTGGTGATGGACCGCGGCCTGCTGCAACCTGGCAGCCGGGTGGTGTGGCGGCTGCCGGTGCATGCCGGCGTGCACGCACCGGACCGTGGCCTGCTGTCGCTTCAGCTCGACGTGGCCCAGGACATGCGCGTGCAGGCGCGCCTGCCGCGCGACCAGGAAACCGGCAGCGAACTGCACGCGGACCTGCGCGTCACCGGCCGGCGGATTCCGTTCGAGGCACCCGCCGAACTGTTGCCGCGCCTGTCCGGGCAGGTGCGCGGTGCGTGGCGGTTCGAGTCGTTGAACTGGATTGCCGATCTGTTCGTGCGCAAGCCGTGGTTCAAGCTCGATGGCGGTGGGTTGCTGCAGGGCGACCTGCGCATTGCCGATGGCCAGCTGGCGCCGGGCAGCAGCCTGGAGGTGCCGCAGGTGGCCGCCGTTGCCGAGGTGGCAGGCGTGCGCATGCAGGGCGATGCGCATGCGCTCGGGCGCATTGTCGAGGGCGCGCCGCCACAGGCCGAACTGAAGGTCGATATTCCCACGTTCCGCGCGGCGCCGACCGATTCGCCCAAGGCGGTGTTGTTCGATGGCAAGGCGCTGGCGTTGACGCTGCGCGGCGATGCGCGGCTGCAGCAGCTGCGCGACGGCATGCGCGCGCAGCTGTGCTTCACCGATGCGCGGGTGCCCGACCTGAGCGCCTACAACCGCTACGTGGGTAACGACAACGTTCGTCTGCTCGGAGGTACCGCACTGCTCAGCGGCGACGTAACGCTGGATGCTGCCGGCCGGGTCGGGCAGGGGCGCGCGGACCTGCGTGGCACCGGTGCGCGCATGCAGGCCGCCGGCCTGTCGCTGCGTGGCGATGCGCAGGTCAAAGCACGGCTGCAGCGCGCCGATTTCGACGCCGGCCAGTTCGACCTGGGGGGCAGCACGCTCAGCCTGCGCAATGTGCAGGTCGACGGCGACACGGGCAAGGGCGGCTGGTGGGGCGAGGTCGATCTGCGCAGCGGGCATATCCAGTCCGAGGCGCCGTTCCAGGTGGACGCACGGGCCGACCTGCGGCTGCGCGATGCCGGTCCGCTGCTGGGCATCTACGCCGAGCGCAGCCAGTACCCGCGCTGGGTGCTGGGCCTGCTCGATTCGGGTGAAGTGCAGGCGAGCGGGCAGCTGCGCTGGCGCCGCGAGCACCTGGCGGTTGACGACCTGCAGGCCGAGAACGCGCGGCTGTCGCTGCGCGCCCGGTTGGACATGGAGCAGGCGCAGCGTCGTGGCGACCTGTACCTGCGCTGGGGCCTGCTGGGGGCCGGCATCGAACTGGACGGCGGCAAGCGCACCTGGCACCTCGCCGGTGCCCGCGACTGGTACGACAGCCGGCCGCGGGTGCTGCCCGATGCCTCAACGCCGGGCCGTGCCAACCCCGCAGGCACTCCGGACCGGTAGCGCCACGCCCTGCGTGGCGGCCCCCGTCACCGCCCGCGCGGCGTCACCCTCGGGCACTTTCACCGGCTCCGCCAGCGCCCGCGCCAACCCCGCATCGGCGATATGCCCGTGCAGGAACAACAATCCGCTGTAGATGTTCATGTGCGTCCTCCACTTGAGTAGGACTCACGATAGGGGCAGGATAGGCGGCGCAAAAGCGATCCTTTCGCAAGTCTTTCTTGAACTGGATTCAAGTCGCCATGTCCCGCATCCCGCTCCAGCCGTTGCAGAATTTCGTCACCGCCGCACGCCTCGGCAACCTGACCCGCGCGGCTGACTCGCTGAACCTCACTGTCAGCGCGCTCAGCCACCAGATGCGGCAGCTGGAGGAGCGCCTGGGCTATGCGCTGCTGCAGCGGCAGGCGCGCGGGGTGCGGGTGACGCCCGAAGGCCAGCGCCTGCTGGAGCAGGTCGGTCCGCACCTGGATGCAATCTCGTTGGCGCTGCAGCCGTTCGGTGCGCGCCACGACCGCGTGTTGTCGGTGAGCGCATTGCCATCAATGGCCTCCAACTGGCTCGTGCCACGGCTGGGGTCGTTCGTGGCCTGCCACCCGGAGATTGAATTCAACCTGGAATCCAGCGAGCGGCTTACCGATTTTGATCGGCAACTGCAGTGCGATGCCGCGCTGCGGGTGGGTGCAGGGCAGTGGAGTGGCCTGCATGTGGAGCCGCTGTTCGATGAGTGGCTGATGCCGATGGCCAGCCCGTCACTGGTCGAACGCATGGGCGGGTTGGGCGCGCTGCCGCTGTCGCAGTGGCCGCTGCTGGGGGATCCGGATGGCGAATGGCAGCGCTGGTTCGCCTCGATCGGGGAGGTTGCGCCGTCGCGCTACGTGGCCATGCTCAATGACTCCGAATCGCATCATCGTGCCGCGCTGGATGGCTTCGGGGTCGCGCTGGGGCGGGTGACGCGGGCGCGGTTGCTGCTGGATTCGGGGCAGTTGATTGCGTTGTCACCGCATCGGTTGAAGACCCGCTGGTCGCATTGGCTGGTGTACCCGCCACGGTCGTCCACGCACCAGGGGTTTCTCGCGTTTCGTGAGTGGCTGCACGCGCAGGCGGCGGAACATGCGCGGCATATGGAGGCGTTGGTGGGGTGACGATCAACGCGCAGGCGTGGGCCAATATTGGCTGTCGGGGGTGCTGCGCGCGCCGAAAATTGCCTGGCCTACGCGTACCACCGTGGCGCCTTCCTCGATGGCGATCTCGAAATCGCCGGACATGCCCATCGACAGTTCGTCCAGGCTGACGCCGGCCGGCAGGGTCGGGCGCAGGCGCTCGCGCAGGTCGCGCAGGCGCACGAAACACGGGCGCACCTGTTCCGGATCGGCCGAGAACAGCGCCAGGGTCATCAAGCCGCGCACGCGCAGCTGGGGGAAGGCGGGCAGCTGCTGCACGAAGTCGGCCACCTCGATCGGGTCCAGGCCGTACTTGCTGGCTTCGCCCGAGGTGTTGACCTGCACGAACACGTCCAGCGTGCGGCCTTCCTGCGCCAGCCGCTGGTCCAGCGCCTGGGCCACGCGCAGGCTGTCCAGCGCCTGGAATTGGCTGGCAAAGCGGGCCACATCGCGCGCCTTGTTGGTCTGCAGGTGGCCGATCACCGACCAGCGGATGCCCAGGTCGGCCATCGCCTCGGCCTTGCCCTTGGCTTCCTGCACCTTGTTTTCGCCCAGCGTATCGCAGCCGGCCTGCACCGCCAGCCGCAGCCGTGCTTCGTCCACGGTCTTGCTCACCGGCAGCAGCCGCACCGTGGCCGGATCGCGCCCGGCGCGTGCGGACGCGGCCGCGATGCGTGCATGTACCGCCTCCAGGTTGTGGCGGAAGTCTTCAACGGTAGTGGCTTGCGGCCAGGCGGGGGCGACGATCGACATAACGTGATCCGGAACAGGCACGGCCCGCATTTTCGCACGGCGGCAATCAGGGCGCCGTAGGTGTCCCCGGACGGATGTAATGCGACTGCCCGTTGTCGTTGAGGAAGATCAGCTCCGGCTTGCCCTGCCAGGAGGTGAGCATGGCGCCGGTGCTGTTCTGGTGTTTGATCACCAACGTGGCGCCGCGATCGGGGTTGGCGGTGATCTTGAAGACTTCGGTGGTGCCCTTGGCATCATCCAGCGTGAGCGACGCCTCATCGCCCACATCGGCAGTGCCATAACTGCCACGTTCGGAACCGTCGGCACCGAGCAGCACCACGCCCGACAGCGGCGAGGCGCGCGGGCCCTGCGACACCCCTTTGCTGAGCGGGTCGGGCAGCGGTGCGCCCAGGATCACCCGGGCCTGGCCGCTGCCATCCTGGATGACCAGCCCGCGGGCGGTGATCACCCGCTCGGTGGACTGGCTGCGGTGCAGCTGCACGGCGGTGTAACCCGACACCAGCAGGGCAAGGCTGGACACCGCCAGGGTGGTGAGGGTGAGTACGCGCGACATGGCAGGCTCCGGATCCTTGGATGGCAGCGACGATAGCCGAAGCCGTCGTGACCGCACCAGTCGGGAAAGTCTGTATCTATCGTCAGCGTGAAACCGGTCACAGCACTCAATGGAAGTCGCGGCTGTGGGTGCGCACCCCGTCGATCAGCGCATCGAGGTTGTGCATGCGCTGCACGATCAGGTGCTGCACGCCATCCACCCGTTCCAGCCGGCCATCGATCTGCATCAGCTGGGCCTCCACCAGCACCCGGTGCTGGCGGTCGGCGGTCTTGCGCCAGACCACCGCGTTGACCATGCCGCTTTCGTCTTCCAGGGTGAGGAAGGTCACCCCGCTGGCGGTCTGCGGGCGCTGGCGCATGCGCACCAGCCCGGCGAAGCGCACGCTGCGCCCGTGCGGCAGCTGCGCCAGTTCATCGGAGCGCTGGCAACGGCGGGCGCGCAGCGCGTCGCGGAGGAAGGACACCATGTGCTGGCCCAGGGTGGTGCCGGTGCTGTTGTAATCGGCCTGCATGTCCTCGAACGCGCTGGGCGCCGGCAACGCCACGGCTGCATCGGCGGTGGCGCGGACGCTCTCGAACAGCGGCAGCGGTTTTTCCACGCCGGAGACATCCCAGCGCGCGCGGTGGCGGTGCCCGCTCAGCCCCTTCAGCGCGCCGGCGTCGGCCAGCAGGCCCTGGTGGCGGCGATCCAGCCGCGCCCGCTGGCTCAGGTCGGCCACGCTGTCGAAGGCATGCCGGGCACGTGCCTGCATCACTTCCCCGGCCACCGCTTCGCTGAAGCCATCGATCATGCGCAGGCCGAGCCGGATGCCGGGCAGGGCATCGGCCTGCGTGGTCGGCACCAGCGTGCAGTTCCACTCGCTGTGGCGCACGTCCACCGGCAGCACCGGCACGCCGTGCCGGCGCGCATCCTGCAGGATCTGGTCGGGGGTGTAGAAGCCCAGCGGCTGGCTGTTGATCAGGCTGGCGGCGAACGCGGCCGGGTGGTGGCACTTGAGCCAGCAGCTGACGTAGGTGATCAGCGCGAAGCTGGCCGCGTGGCTTTCCGGGAAGCCGTAGCTGCCGAAGCCCTTGATCTGCTCGAACAGGCGCTCGCCGTAGTCGCGGCTGTAATTGTTCTTCGCCATGCCGGCCAGCAGTTTGTCGCGGTGCGGCTCCAGCCCGCCGTGGCGCTTCCACGCCGCCATCGAACGGCGCAGCGCATCGGCCTCGCCCGGGGTGAAGCCGGCGGCGGCCACCGCCAGCTGCATCACCTGTTCCTGGAACAGCGGCACGCCCAGGGTGCGCTTGAACACCTTTTCCAGTTCGGGCGGGTAATCGATCTCTTCGATCCCTTCTTCCTTGAGCCGCTTGCGGCGGTTGAGGTAGGGATGGACCATGTCGCCCTGGATCGGCCCGGGCCGCACGATCGCCACTTCGATCACCAGGTCGTAGAAGCAGCGCGGCTGCATGCGCGGCAGCATGGCCATCTGCGCGCGCGATTCGATCTGGAACACGCCCAGCGTATCGGCGCGGCAGATCATGTCGTAGGTGGCGGTGTCGCCGGCCGGGATGTCGGCCATGCCCATCGCCGGGGCCCCATGGGCGTGCAGCATGGCCAGGCATTTGCGCACGGCGGTGAGCATGCCCAGCGCCAGGCAGTCGACCTTCATCAGCCCGGTGGCATCCAGGTCGTCCTTGTCCCACTGGATCACGGTGCGGTCGGCCATGGCCGCGTTCTCCACCGGCACCAGGGTGGACAACGGGTGCTCGGAAATCACGAAGCCGCCCGGGTGCTGGGACAGGTGGCGCGGGAAGTCCACCAGTTCGGCGGTGAGCGCCACCACCCGCTGCATCAGCGGCGTGTCCGGGTCGAAGCCGCGTTCGCGCAGGGCCTCGGGCAGCGGCTCGTGGCTGCTCCAGCGGTCCAGGCAGGCGGCCAGTTCGTTGACCTGGTCCGGCGGCAGGCCGAGCACGCGGGCCACGTCGCGCACCGCGCTGCGGCCCCGGTAGCTGATCGCCACGGCGGTGAGCGCCGCGCGTTCGCGGCCGTAGCGGTTGAACACGTACTGGAGCACTTCCTCGCGGCGTTCGTGTTCGAAATCGATGTCGATGTCCGGCGGCTCGTCGCGTTCTTCGGAGATGAAGCGTTCGAACAGCAGTTCCATGTGGCTGGGGTCGATCTCGGTCACGCCCAGCACGAAGCACACCGACGAATTGGCGGCCGAGCCACGGCCCTGGCACAGGATCTTCTGACTGCGCGCGAAGCGCACGATGTCGTGCACGGTCAGGAAGTACGACTCGTACTGCTTGAGGTGGATCAGCCGCAGCTCGTGTTCGATCTGCCGGCGCTGGGCCTCGGTGGCACCGCCCGGCCAGCGCCAGCGCATGCCCTCTTCCACCAGCGTGCGCAGCCAGCTGGCCGGGTCGTGGCCCTCGGGCACCAGCTCGCGCGGGTAGGTGTACTGCAGCTGCGCCAGGTCGAACCGGCACCGCTCGGCCACGCGCAGGGTTTCCTCCAGCAGCTCGGGCGGGTACAGCGCGGCCAGCGCCTGGCGCGTGCGCAGGTGGCGTTCGCCATTGGGGAACAGGTGCCAGCCGGCATCGGCGATGGTGCAGTGCTGGCGGATCGCGGTGAGGGTGTCCTGCAGCGCACGGCGGCGGCGCACGTGCATGTGCACATCGCCGCTGGCCACCAGCGGGACGTCGTGGGCGTAGCCGAATTCCAGCAGCGCTTCCAGCCGCGCCACGTCGTCGGCGTCACGGTGCAGTTCCACCGCCAGCCACAAGCGGTGCGGGAAGCGCGCGTGCAGCCACGCCGCATCCCCGGCACTGGGCGAACGCGATGGCCACAGGCACAGCAGGCTGTCGGGAAGGGCATCGAAGTCCTCGCGCAGGCAGCGGTACTGGCCTTTCGGCGCGCGCCGGCGGCAGGTGGTGATCAGCTGGCACAGCCCGGCATAGGCGGCCTGGTCGGTGCACAGCAGCACCACCTTGGGCCCGTCCTCGATCTGGAATTCCGCGCCGGTGATCAGCGCCAGCCCGTGCTTCTTCGCCGCCTGCCAGGCGCGCACGATGCCGGCCAGCGAACATTCGTCGGTGATCGCCAGCGCCTGGTAGCCCTGTTCCTTCGCACGTGCGAACAGTTCCTCGGCGATCGAGGCGCCGCGCTGGAAACTGAAGGCCGACAGGCAATGCAGTTCGGCGTAACCGGGCAGGGCGGTGCTCATGCGAACCAGCCGTGCAGCATGAACGGCCCGTGCCGCGCACCGGCCGCGGTGTAGGCCCAGGCACGCTGGCCCAGGGCAGTTTCCACCACGTAGTAATCGCGGCGCACATCGCCTTCGTCCCACCAGCCCGATTCAATCCGTTCCGGCCCGGAGAGGATGCGCAGGTCCGGGTCGTACAGCGGCTGCGGCGTGGCCAGCAGCCAGCCCGGGCGCAGCGGCAGGATGGGCGGCGGGCCCTTGGTGGCCTGCGTGGCCGGGCCGCTGGCGCGTTCGGGGCGGTGTTCGGCGCGCAGCCCCACGCCCTGCACGGCATCGTCGCCCAGCCGCGCGCGCAGGCGTTCGCGCAGCTGTTCCCATGGCATGGCCTGCTGCGGGCGCGGGTCGAACAGGTCGCGCGCGGCCGGCACGAACGGCGGCAGGTGTTCGGCCTGCAGGCGCAGCCCGCGGCTGCCGGCGGGCAGGCGCAGGTGGTCGACGCGGTTGCGCGCCAGTTCGAACAGCATCGCCGCATCGCGTTCGGGCGCGAGCAGGCCCACGGTGAGCCGGGTATCGGGGTGCCGCTCGTGTTCGAACCACAGGTCGAACTGCTGCGCGCCGCCATCGCGCGAACACAGGAATGCGGCCAGGTCGGCGGTGAGGCGGCGCAACGGGAACAGCAGGGCCTGGGTGGATTCGATTTCGTACTCGAACTCGATCCGCGCATCGAACCGGTCCGGCGGGCGGAAGTACTGCAGCGGCGCGCTGCCGATACCGCGCAATGCATCCAGGTGGGCCAGCACCTGGGCCGGGAAACGCCGCGCCAGGCTTTCGCGGGGCAGCGCGAAGGCCGCACCCAGGGTGCGCAGGCCGGAGCGCGCCAGTACCGTGACGGCCTCGGCCGGCAGGCCGCTGCGGTCGATCGGGATCTGCGCCAGTGCAGGTTCCAGCGCGGTCGCATCCACGCCCAGCCGGGCATGCACGCGGGTGAGTACCCAGGCCGCATGCGGGTTCGGGGCGGCCACCAGCCGGTGGCGGAAGCCCAGTTCCTTCAGGCCCTCGCGCAGGCGCTGTTCGATCGCCGGCCAGTCACCGAACAGGGCACGGCTGGCGCCGATTTCCAGCGCCAGCGCATGCGGGAAGGCCAGGCTCACCTGCGAGCTGATGCCATACAGCCAGCTGGCCAGCAGCTGGCGGGTGTCCTGTTCGGCGCGCGGGTCGTAGTCCACCGTGAGCATGTCGCGGGTCAGCACCTGCGCGGCCGACAGCAGCATGCCGCGGCGCAGGCCGAGCTGGCGCGCCGCCGGGCTGACCGCATGCAGCACCCGGCGCTGGGCCGGGCCGGTGACCAGCACCAGCGGCGCGCGCGGATCGGGCTGCTGGCGCAGGGCCGCGTCCAGCGCCAGTTGAGGCAGCAACAAACAGGCCCACTGCATGGCGGCGCCTCAATGGGCCAGGGCCAGCGGCAACGGCTGCGCCGGTGCCATGCCGCCGCGGCATTTGAGCACCCGCACCTGGCCGGCATCGAGCTGCAGGCGCAACGGGGCGGGGGAGGGGTTGCGCGCCAGCCGGCTGTCGCGGAAGGCAAAGCCCAGGCACTGGCCGGTTTCGGCCGCCACCTGCAGCCGGCGCAGGGCGCGGTCGTCGGCATGCCCGGGCCAGCACAGCACCGCCGCACAGGCGGCCGAGCGCAGGCATTGTTCGGCCGCCCACAGCGCTTCGCGGTGGTTGGCATGCACCACCTGCAGCTGGCCCAGGGCCAGCCCGGCACCGGCCCAGGCCGGGGCATGCGGCAGGTGCGGCGGGGCGACCAGCACCACGGTCTGCTGCAGCTGGCTGAGCCGGGCCAGGGTCGGCCAGACCAGCGCCAGCTCACCCTGGCCGGGCGCGGCCAGCAGTACCTCGGACAGGGCCGACGGCGGCCAGCCCCCGCCGGGCAGGCGGCTGTCCAGCGCCGGGTGCCCGGTCGGGTGGGCAGCGGCGTCCCGCGCCGTCCCGCGCGGCTGCCCGCGCCAGACCTGGCGGCTTTCCAGCAGTTGTTCCAGGGCCACCACGGCGCCCATCAGCGCACCTCCCTGGCAGGCTGGAACAAGAGGAAATGGGCGGAAAACCTGAACATGGAGGCGAGGATAGGCAGGGCAGGTGTCAAGGGTTGAGACCGACATGCTACGTGTTATTAGCAAAATTGCTAATGAATTCTCCCATCCCCACGCACCCGGAAAATCCCCAACGCCAGAACCGAAACCCCAGCCCCCACCCAACACACCGCCGCCCACCCATGCGCCGCATATACCGCGCTCCCCAGCAACGCGCCCAACCCGCTTCCGGCCGCGTAAAACAGCATGTACGCCGCAATCACCTGGGCCTGGGCCTGGGCCGGCGCCGCCGCCAGGATCAGGCTCTGGTTGGTTACATGCAGGGCCTGCACGGCCAGATCCAGCAGCAGCACGCCCAGCACCAGCCAGCCCAGCCAGGCGTGCAGCGCCGACAGCGGCCACCAGCTCAACAGCAACAGCAGCAGCGCTCCCAGCGTCACCCGGTCGGCATGCCCACGGTCGCTCCAGTGCCCACTGCGCGCAGCGGCCAGTGCGCCGAGCAGACCCACCAGCGCGAACGCACCGATCGCGGTGTGCCCCAGCCGGAACGGCGGCGCGCTCAACGGCAGCGCCATGCTGCTCCAGAACAGCCCGAACCCGGTGAACATCAACAGCCCCAGCAGCCCACGCCGGCGCAGCACCGGTTGCTGGCGCAGCAGGGCCAGCAGCGACAACCGCGGCGAGGCAGCCGGCATCGAAAGACGCGGCAGATGCCGCCACAGCAGGATCCCGGTCAGCCCCATCACGCCCGCCGAGAGCAGGTACACCGTGCGCCAGCCGCCCAGGTCAGCCACCACGCCCGCCACCAGCCGCGCCAGCAGCAGCCCGATCACCACCCCGGCCTGCGCGGCGCCGACCACGCGGCCGCGCGCATGCGCCGGTGCGGCGGCGGCCGCGTAGGCAATCAGCCCCTGGGTCATCGCGGTGCCCAGCAGGCCCACGGCGAACATGGCCAGCAGCAGGCCCATGGCCGTACCGGCGGCAGCAACACAGAGCAGCGCCAGCATCAGCGCGGCGGTCTGCAGCGCCATCAGCCGCCGCCGCTCGACCCGGTCGCCCAGCGGCACCAGCCACAGCAGTGCCGCCACCGACCCGACCTGGGTCGCGGCGATCACTGCGCCGATCCAGGACACGCCGATGTGCAGGTCGGCCGACAGCGCATCCAGAAGTGGCTGGGCGTAATAGACATTGGCCACGCTGAGCCCGGCGGCACAGGCGAACAGCAGAAGCAGGGAGGGGGCGATGCGCGGGAGGGGGACGGTGGCAGACATAACTGGTCTCGAAATAGAACCAGTTGAGTCTGTGGCATTTGGTTCTAAAATGAAACCACTAAAGGAGGGTCGCCATGCACCACGATCTCAACCACACCTGCCCGGTCGCGCGCGCGCTGGACCTGATCGGCGACCGCTGGTCGCTGCTGATCGTGCGCGACGCCTTCGACGGCGTGCGCCGCTTCAGCGATTTCCAGCGTGGCCTGGGCATGTCGCGCAGCATGCTCAGCCAGCGCCTGCAGGCCCTGCAGGACGCCGGCGTGCTGACCCAGCAGCCCGCCGCCGATGGCAGCCGCTACCACGACTACGTGCTCACCGCCCAAGGCCAGGCGCTGTTCCCGCTGGTGGTGGCGCTGCGCCAATGGGGCGAGGGTCATCTGTTCGACCCGTCTGAACCGCGTTCGCACCTGCAGGTGATCGGCACCGGGCAGGCCGTGGCACCGCTGCTGCCGCGCGATGCAGAGGGCAGGGCGCTGACGGCTGCGGAGACCGAAGTAATCAAGCCGGATCAGGTTCCCCTGAGCGGCGACTTCACCCGGGGCTGAAAGCTGGCGGCCGCCTCGAGGATTTCTCCAAGAAGCTCGGGGTGGCGGTCCAAGAGGCGGAACAGGTTGAACACCGCTGCCACCGGCTGTGCCTTGCCCGTTTCATACCGGGAAAACGCATTGGGGCCGCCGCCGGCGATGGCCGCTGCCTCATGCTGACTCAAGCGCAGCTTACGACGGACGCGGCGCAGCTCCGCGCCCGCGTCCAATCGGGCTTGGTGCACCAGTTCGTCGGCGGCCGCGAGATATCGCGCATGGCTGGTGTCATCCAGAAACGTCTCTTCGCAACGCTCGCAGCGCTCACCAACAAGATGGGGTACTTCGATCATTCGATTGCCGCTGGCCAGTGGCAGCGATCCGGCAAAAGCGACCAGTGAACCCACCGCGCCGCATGCAGCGCATTGACCTGGGGCGAGGATGGGGTAGTCGTGTGCGGTCGTCATGGTCATAGCTTCTTGAATGAAACAACGAGCAGATTGCGCCCTTTATAAACCTTAAAGGGTGATTTGCAAGCCGTGCAAGGCAAACGTTTCTATGACTTTTTGCTGTTTGATAGGCCTCATCGCTCGTGCCACGAACCTGAACACGCTGTTGACACGGATGAACAGGGTGAACGACTCTTGGGCGGATGGGTGCTGGTGACGGCACCCGACGGATGCGGTGGCTGTGGCGACAGGCGGAGGGGCCTGATCGTGGCTGGCGTGCCCGTGTAGTTCGATCCCGAGCGCGGTTGCGTGCCGGGATCCCGCCATGACGGCGCTGCACCCTTCTGCGGCAAGACTCCCTGGATTTAGTGCGTCAGCAAAGGTGTTTCGCCCGCTTATGAAAACGATTACAAAGCCCTTGGCCCTGACGGCCGCCATCGCCCTGTCGCTGTCTGCCCCTGCCTTCGCCGCACCGGCGGTGGGGGGCGAGGCCTTCACCGTGCTCCGCCTGGACCAGGCACCGACCTACCTGGATGCCAAGGCGGTGGCCGAACAGCTGCAGGCGCTGGACGTGGATGCGCTGACCATCGGCAACGTGATCCGCCCGGCCGACACCATGGAAAGCGCGCACGCACCGGACCCGCTGGCGGCACTGGCCGATGACCTGGGCTACACCTATCGCTTCATCAGTGCCGATCCGGTCGCCGCCGAGCAGCGCGGCAGCATCGTGCTCTCGCGCCTGCCGGTGGAAGCCGAATCGGGCGTGGAAGCGCCCGGCCTGAACTACCTGCGCCTCAATGACGGCCGCCATGTGGTGGCGCTGTACACGCGCGCTGCCGATGCCGATGGCACGGTGGTCAAGGCGCTGGTGGACAGCTCGCGCCTGGGTGCGCCGGCGGTGCTGCTGGGCACCGATGCGGACATCGCAACCGCCGCTGGTTTCGCCGCCATCGGCAAGGGCGCCGGCTACAGCGCCGGCTTCGACGCCGCCACGACCAAGCCGGTCAAACTTCGCCTGGATGCCGATACGAGCATCGCCGGCCAGCTGCTGACGCTGGGCTACAGCGCACCGGTGGGCGGCGACACGCCGTGGATGGACACCGGGCTGAGCGCCGACGCGCGCGCCAAGCTGCTGGTGGCGCGGATGACGGTGGACGAGAAGTTCCAGATGCTGCACAGCTATTTCGGGCTGGGCAAGGATGGCGGGCCGCTGCCGGAAGGCGCGGTCGGTTCGGCCGGGTTCGTGCCGGGCGTGCCGCGCCTGGGCATTCCGTCCCAGCAGTCGGCCGATGCCGGCGTGGGCGTGACCAACCCGGGCGGGATCCGCAAGGGCGACCATGCCACGGCGATGCCGTCGGGCCCGTCCACCGCGTCGAGCTGGAACCCGCAGATCGCCTTCACCGGCGGCGCCACCATGGGCCGCGAGGCCTGGCAGCAGCGCTTCAACATCCTGCTGGCCGGCAGCGTCAACCTGCAGCGCGACCCGCGCAATGGCCGCAATTTCGAATACGCCGGCGAAGACCCGGTGCTGGCCGGCCGCCTGGTGGGCGAGTCGATCCGCGGCGTGCAGAGCCAGCACGTGATCTCGACGATGAAGCACTTCGCGCTCAACGACATGGAAACCTCGCGCAATTTCCACAGCGCCGAAATCGGCGAACAGGCGATGCGCGAGTCGGACCTGCTGGCCTTTGAAATCGCGTTGGACGAAGGCAAGCCCGGTTCGGTGATGTGTTCCTACAACCGCATCAACGGCACCTACGGCTGCGAGCACGATTACCTGATGAACGAGGTGCTCAAGCAGGAATGGAAGTTCCCGGGTTTCGTGATGTCCGACTGGGGCGGCGTGCACAGCGGCTCCAAGGCGGCGCTGGCCGGGCTGGACCAGCAGTCGGCGGGCGAGGTGTTCGACAAGGCGGTGTACTTCGATGAACCGCTGCGGCTGGCCGTGGCCGGTGGCACGGTGCCGCAGGCGCGCTTGAACGACATGGTGGCGCGGATCCTGCGCACGATGTTCGCGCACGGCAATTTCGACCTGCCGCCGCAGCATGTGCCGATCGACGATGAAGCGGGCTTTGCCGCCGCGCAGCGCACGGTGGAAGAGGGCAGCGTGCTGCTGCGCAACGCCGGCGACGTGCTGCCGCTGGGCAAGGACGTGCAGCGCATCGTGATCATCGGCGGGCATGCCGACAAGGGCGTGATCGGGGGCGGTGGTTCGTCGATGGTGGGCTGGACCGCGCGGGGCACCAATGCGGTACCGGGCGTGCTGCCGACCACGTGGCCGGGCCCGGTGATCTTCCACCCGTCGTCGCCGCTGGAGGCGCTGCGCGCCGAGCGCCCGGACGCCACCATCGAGTACGTGGACGGGCGTGACGTGGCGGCTGCCGCGCGCGCTGCCGCTGCGGCGGACGTGGCGATCGTGTTCGCGACGCAGTGGTCGGCCGAATCGGTCGATCTGCCGCACATGAAGCTGCCGGACAACCAGGACACGCTGATTGCCGGGGTGGCCAAGGCCAACCCGAAGACGGTGGTGGTGCTGGAGACCAACGGCCCGGTCGAGCTGCCGTGGCTGCAGCAGGTGCCGGCGATCCTGCAGGCGTGGTACCCGGGCATCCGCGGCGGTGAAGCCATCGCGGCGCTGCTGACCGGCAAGGTGAATCCGTCGGGCCGGCTGCCGGTGACGTGGCCGGTGGATGCGTCGCAGCTGCCGCGCCCGCACGTGAACGGGCTGGGCTTCAACCCGAAGCAGAAGCCGGATGACACGATCGATTACAACATCGAAGGCGCGAACTTCGGTTACAAGTGGTTCGCGGCCAAGGGCCTCACGCCGCAGTTCGCGTTCGGCCACGGGCTCTCATACACGCAGTTCCAGTACGACAACCTGGCCTACACCGCGATGGGCCAGCGCCTGGTGGCGACGGTGGACGTGCGCAACACCGGCAAGGTGGCCGGTGCGGACGTGGCGCAGCTGTACCTGAAGATGCCAGAAGGCAGCACCACGCCGATCCGCCTGATCGGCTTCCAGAAGGTCACGCTGCAGCCGGGTGAGTCGCGCCGGATCCGCATCGAGGCAGAACCGAAGGCGCTGGCCAGTTTCGATACGGCCGACAAGCAGTGGAAGATTGCGGAAGGCCGCTACGAGTTGCAGCTCTCGCGTTCGGCCAACGAGCCGCTGCAGACCTCGCCGATGGTGTTGAGTGGTGGTGTGGTGAAGTGAGGTAAGCACTCACGCATTGCGGCGAACGGCAGCGTTTTGATTTCAGCGCGCTGAGGCGGGCGGGTACCCCCATCCGGGACCCGCCGTGAACCCATCCATGGGGGCTTGTCAAAAACATCCATGTTTTAGACAGTCCCGGATGGGGGTACCCG